>BJHK01000007.1 GCA_014192425.1 Planctomycetia bacterium
GCGGTTGCCCCGCCTGCGACGTGGCCGTGACCTCGCTGTTCGTGCATCACCTCGATGATGATGCCGCCGCCGCCACGCTCCGCGGCCTCGCCGCGGCGGCGGCGATCGGCGGCGTCGTTACCGACCTCCTGCGCAGCCGGCGCGGGCTGGTGCTCGCCCATCTCGCCACGCGCCTGCTGACGCGGTCGCGGGTGGCGCAGGTCGATGGGCCGCTGTCGGTGCGTGCCGCACGCACCCTGCCTGAGTATCGCGAGCTCATGGAACGCGCCGGGCTTCCAGCGGCACGTGTCGTGGCCACCTGGCCCGAACGCGTGCTCATCACCTGGCAGCGCCTGGTGGATGGAGCCCGCCGATGATTCCGCCCACGCTCACGCAGACCGCGGCAAGCCGCGAAGTCTGGGACGGCCTCGTCATCGGAGGCGGCCCGGCAGGGGCGGCGGCGGCACTGCGCTTGGCACGCCTCGGGTGGCGGGTCCTGCTCATCGATCGGTCCGATCTTCCGCGGCCAAAGGTCTGCGGCTGCTGCCTGTCTCCCGCCGCGGTTGCGGAACTCGCCGCGCTCGATCTTCCCGCGGGCAGCATCCCGCCGGCCGTGCCGCTCGACGCGGTGCGTCTCGTGGCCGGCGGCCGTGAGGCGCGGATCGCCATGCCGGCCGGCGCGACGCTGTCCCGCGAGGCGCTCGATGCCGGGCTCGTTCAAGCAGCCATCGCCGCCGGAGCGGCCTGGCTGCCGGAACTGACGGTGACGGCCATCGATGTGAAAACGGTGGGTGTCGCGACCGTGGAGGCCCGCTCGGCCGGCGCCGATCCGATTCGCCTCCGGGCCCGCGTCGTCGTGATCGCGGCGGGGCTCGCAGATGCGATCCGGGTCGGGCGTTCGTCAGCGGCTGTTACCGGCAGAGTCGGTGAGCGAAGGCGGCAGTGGGCCACGACGCGCCGGATCGGCGTCGGCGCCACGCTCCCGGCCGACGCCGCCAGCCTCCCGGCCGGCGAGCTCGTGATGGCTGTCGGCAGGCAGGGCTACGTGGGCCTGGTGCGGCTCGAAGACGGCCGCATCGACGTCGCCGCTGCCGTGGCCCCGGTGGCCGTCGCCGCTGCGGGCTCGCCGGCGGCGGCGATCAGCGCGATCCTCGCCGAGGCATTCGGAGCCGAGCGCAGGCCGGTGCAGGCCGGGATGTTGCACGCGGCGCGCGTCCGGGCCACGCCGCCGCTCACGCACCGTTCCGCGCTTGCCGCCGGCGGCTGCGACACCGTGATTCGGATCGGCGATGCCGCGGCCTACGTCGAGCCCTTCACGGGCGAGGGGATCGGCTGGGCGCTGGCAAGCGCCCGCGTGTTCGCCGCCGCGGCGGCCACCACCGCATGCCCGGCCGACCGTGCGGCCCGCTACCAGTCGGGCCACGGCCGGCTTTTCGGCCCCCGGCATGCCCGTTGCCTGAGCGTGGCTCGTGCCGTGCGTCATCCGCGGCTGCTCGCCTGCGCGGTGCGGATCGCCCACGTGGCCCCGCGGACGGCGGCCGGCGTTCTGCCCTGGCTCATCGGCGCGGGGAGGCTGCCATGAGCCTGACACTGCTCGGTCTGGGCACGGCGGCGCCGTCGCGCAGCATCGCCCAGACAGATGCCGCCACGCTCGCGGCCGGGTTCAACAATGCCGAGCCGGGACGCGAGCGCACGCTGACTGCCATCTACCGGCAAACCCGCATTCAGAGCCGGGGGTCGGTGCTCCTCGAGGAGCCCGACCTGGAGCCGTTTGCACAGAGCTTCTATCCGCCGGCGGGCGACATCGACGATGCCGGCCCCACCACCGCCGCCCGCATGGAACGGTATCGCGAGGCGTCCGTGCCGCTGGCGATCGCAGCGGCCGGTTCGGCGCTCGAGGCCGGGTCCGTCGCGGCCGCCGGCATCACGCACCTCGTCACCTGCTCGTGCACGGGGTTCGCCAATCCCGGTCTCGATCTCGACGTCGTGTGGGCGCTGGGGCTCCCGGCAGGCGTGCAGCGGACGCACGTCGGATTCATGGGCTGCCACGGGGCCTTCAATGCCCTGCGGGTGGCCGACGCCTTTGCCACGGCCGATCCGCAGGCTGTCGTCCTCGTGGTGTGCGTCGAGCTCTGCAGCCTGCACTTTCAATATGGCCGCCGCCCCGATGCCGTGGTGGCCAACAGCATCTTCGCCGATGGAGCGGGGGCGGTGGTGGGCGTCGGGCCCGGCCATGCTCGGGCCGCCGAGCCGGGAAGATGGCGGATCATCGGCCAGGCGTCGCGGATCCTTCCGGAGTCGGCCGACCAGATGGGATGGCTGATCGGCGACCACGGCTTCGAGATGTCACTGTCGGCCCGGGTTCCCGACTCCATTCGCCGGCACATCGGGTCCGTCGTCGCCGACGGGCTTGCCGGGGCGGGGCTCACGGCGGCCGACGTCCGCTCGTGGGCCGTCCATCCCGGCGGCCCGCGGGTGCTGACGAGCGTTGCGGAAGCGCTCACGCTCACGTCGGGGGCGCTCGATGCCTCGAAGCACGTCCTCGCCGCCCATGGCAACATGTCGAGCGCCACGATCCTGTTCATCATCGAGCGCCTGATGGCGGCGCGGGCCGCGACCCCGTGCGTGGCCCTGGCCTTCGGCCCCGGCCTGACCGCGGAGATGGCGGTGCTGGCGTGAAGGAACCCGGCGGTCAGCGCCGCCAGAGCAGCGGTCAGCGCCGCCAGAGCAGCGGTCAGCGCCGCCAGAGCAGCTGCAGGGACAGGCCCGGGCCGGCGTCGAACTCCACCACGTCGGTGCGACCCGAGGTGAAGTTCGTGCCCTGGAAGAGCTCCCGGTCGAACAGCCAGGAGGCCAGCGCCTCGAGCGTGAATCCGTTGCCGAGCGTCCGCTCCAGCCCGACGGCGGCACGTTGATCGAAGACGTAGAAGCGCTCGTCGTCGCGCAGCCGGTCGGCGAGGAAGTAGATCTGCGTGTCGGTGCGGTAGAAGGCGACGAGCGCCCAGTCGGCGCCGAGCCTGCGCCGGGCCTCGATGTTCGCGTTGACGAGCGGAAAGTAGCTGGCGGAGATGGTCCAGGCGTCGTCCGGCCGCCACTCGAGCGCGGCCGGCACGCCGAGCTTGGCTTCGAACCGCTCGGACGGCCGCCAGGCGTAGGCCAGGCCGGGCAGCGGATAGGGCAACTGCGAGGTGGGCGAATAGAAGACGCTGAAGTTCCACTCGTCGCGTTCGTTCCGCGCCGGCGTGTTCCAGAACGCGATCGCCATCAGTGTCAGGTCGCGGCCGGCGGCGAAGGGCTGGTCGCTGGCGGAGCCGAACAGAAACGTGCCGCCCAACGCACCACCGCTGGCGATCGGCCGCACGTGCGTGACGCCGGTTTCCACCAGCCACAGCTGATCGGGCACGGGCTGGGCCGAGTCGGGCAGGATCGCGTCGGTGGCGAGTTCGAGGCGGCCGAACCGTCCGATGCCGATCCACAGCGGTTCATCCTCTTGCGGTGGCACGAGCGGCGCCGCGACGCGGGCAAACTCGGCGTTCATGGCGAGCGTGGCCGGCTGCCTGACCACGGCGGTCGGCGGCGCGTAGAAGCCGCCGATCGAGACCGGCGCCGCGCGGCCAAACGGTCCGCCGGCGGAACGCCGCCTGGGTGCCAGCGGTTTCGTGTCGGCATCGGCGATCGGTTCGCCCGCAAACAGGCTCTCCTCGAGGTTGAACTCGACCGGCGGCAGGAGGGCGACCCGGGGCTCCCGGCTGCCGACCGCGTCGGCAGGGCGTTGCGTCGCCAGCGCCGGGTGATCCGGCGGTTCGTGATCCGCAGCTCGGGCCGTGGCAACTGAACCGACGGCCAGGCACACGCTCATGCAGAGCCGCGCCGAGATCGACGTCGTGCGTTGGGGGCGGTTCACGAGCGGCCTGCCGAAGACCTGCGGCGCCGGCCGCTGCGGGGCGGGAAGGGTAGCGGGGCCGTCGCGTTCCAGCAACGCGGGAACAGCGGGGGCGGTTCACCGGGCGGGATTGCCCGGGCCAGCGGATGCGAGCCTTGGTCGCGACGGGGCATCCGCTCGGCAAAGGCCGCCCGATGGGTCACGGTCCCGGCAGGCCCACGATCTCGGTCGTCGTCGTCTCGCCGCGGCGCAGGAGCCGCAGTTGCACGGGAATCGTCCGCTGCATCTCCTCGACGTGCGAGATCACTCCCACCACCCGGCCCTCGTCGCGCAGCGAATGGAGCGCGGTCAGCGCGTATTCGAGCGTCTCGGCATCGAGCGATCCAAACCCCTCGTCGATGAACACGGTCTCCAGCCGCCTGCCCCCCTGGTGGGCCTCCGCGGTCTTGGCCAGCGCCAACGACAGGGCGAGGGCGGCCAGGAACGTCTCGCCGCCGGAGAGCGTGCGGGCCGACCGCCGGGTTCCCGTCCAGACGTCGAGGATGTCGATGTCGAGGCCGGCGAGCGATTTGCGGTCGCCGGCCGCCTGCGAGCGGAGCAGTTCGTAGCGACCGCGGGTCATCTGCCGGAGGAGCACGGTCGCCTGGGCCACGACCTGCTCGAGGACGGCGCCGAGCACCCAGCGGTGCAGCGACATCCGCTCGCCCGCGTGGGCGGTGCCGCTCACCATCTGCTGGAGCCGGCTGGCCGTGGCGAAGTCGGCTTCGACCGCCGCGAGGCGGGCGGCGATCGCGGCATGGGCGGCCGCGAGCAGCTCGCGGTCGTCGACCTGCCGCCGGGCCTGCTCGTCGGCGGCACGGCAGCGTTCGAGCGCTGCGACCGCCTCCGCCTGGGCCGTCTCCAGGGCCACGAGGTCGGGCGCGGTGCGGCCGGCAAGGTCGCGACCGTAGGCCGAGACGAGCTCCCGGGCGGTCAGCTCCTCCTGCTCGGCGGCCTGGAGGTCCGCGGCGATCCGCTCGATCGTCGCACCGGCCAAGGCCGCGGCGCCGACGGCCTCCGCCGTCGCGAACGGCGACGCGGCGAGGACCGCGGCGAACGCCGCCGCGGCCCGGGCCGCAGCCTCCCGTAGCGGTGCCACTCGTTCGCGGTCGGCGTCCGCCCGCGCGGCGGCCGCGGCGGCCGCCGCCGTCGCCGCGTTCAGCGCGTCGCGTGCCGCGGCGCCGGCCTGCCGCAGGTCGGCAAGGCTCCGCGCCAGGCCCGCACGCTCGCCCTGCAGCTGCGTCACGTCGGGCGGCGCCGGCACGGTTGCCATCTCCGCCCGCTTCGCTTCCGCCTCGGCGGTCGCCGCGTTGCTCCTTCCCTCGGCGTTGCCGGCCGCGCCGGCGGCCCGCTCCAGCGCGGCCCGGGCCGCCGCGGCGCGTTCCTCGAGCGTCCGACACGCCTGTTCGTCCGGCACGCTTCCGGCCGCCGCCGCGGCCGCCGGATGCTCGGTGCTGCCGCAGACGGGACACGCCTGGCCCGCCGCGAGTCCGGCGGCGAGCAGCGCGGCGGCTCCGGCCTCGCGCTGTCGGCGTGCGCTTGCCCACGCGGCTTCGGCCCGTTCCAACTGCCCGCGGGCATCCTGCTCCGCTTGCCGGGCCGCCAGCATCGCCGCGCGGGCCGCGGTGGCCGCGTCGGCCGTGGTGCGGCCGGCACTGGCTGCCGCCTCGTGCCGCTGGCGGGCGGCGTCGGCCTCGGCAACGCGGACATCGATCTCCGCGACCTGGCGTTCGAGCACATCCGCATCGGCGGCCGCGCGCTCCGCCGTGTGGAGCGTCGCCTGCTTGCCGGCCAGTTCCTGCGCGGCGCGATCCGCCGCCTGCCGGCTCGTGGCGGCCGCCGTCTCCGCGTCCCTGTGCTGTCTGTCCGCCTCGTCGCGGGCCGCCAACAGCCGAGCCGGCTCCGCTGCCGCCCGCGCCGCCGCGAGCCTGTCGCGATCGACGCTCATGCCCGCGAGCCGGGTCACGGCGGTGGCGTGGCGACGCTCGGCGTCGGCCAGCAGGCGCGCGGCCCGCGCCACCTCGGCGGCGGCGCCGAGGTTCCGCGTCGCCGTCTCATGCCGGGCCGCGGCGTCGGCGAGCGACCGCGCGGCCGCAGTCGCAGCGCCCCGCGCACGCTCGAGCTCGTCCACGATCCGGTTCGTCACGGCCGCGTCGTCCAGCGCGGCGGCCCAGTCGTGAGCCGCCAGCAGCCTGCGTCGCTCGTCGGCCACGGCCGTGCGGGTCCGCTGCGTGTCGCGCGTCCGCTCGTCGACGAGTGCCTCGAACCGCTCGAAGACATGGGTGCCGAAGATCCGCTTGAGGAGGTCCTCGCGGGAGTCGGCGCTGCTGATGAGCACGTCCCGAAACCGGCCCTGGGGAATGACGATCACGCGGCGGAACTGGTCCGCCGTGAACCCGGTGATCGCGACGATCCGCTCGGTGACCTCGCGCACCTTGGAGGCGATCGGCTCCCAGCCCGCCTCGCTCCGGCGCCAGAGGGTGGCGTTCGCCGCCTCCTTGGTCGTGCCGCCGCCGCGCCGGGCCCGTTCGTAGCCCGGGTTGCGCTCGACCTTGTACCGCGAGCCTCCGGCGCTGAACTCGAGCGCCACCATCGTCGGCTGCTCGAGCGCGGAGCGGGCGCAACGCAGGTCGGCCCCGGTCCGGCCGTCGACGCCCGCCCCCTGGCCCTCACCGGTGGTCTCGTTGAACAGCGCGTAGCAGATCGCGTCGAGGAGCGTCGTCTTGCCCGCCCCGGTGGGCCCCGCGAGCAGGAACAGCCCCGCGGATCCGAGCCGGTCGAAGTCGATCGTCTCGGTGCCGGCGAACGGGCCGAATCCGCTGACGGCGAGTTCGTGAAACCTCATGCCGGCTCCTCCCCGGCGACCGCCCGCTCCATGCAGCCGCGGGCCAGGCTGCGGATCGCGTCGTCGGCGACGCCCGGATAGCGATCGTCGAGGAACCTGGCCACGAACTCGTGCGGCGACCGGGTCCGCACCGCTGCGGCCGTGTCGGGGCCGGTTGGTGCCAGCGGGTCGCCGGCCCGCTCCACCGTGAACTCGAGGAGGTTGGGATACAGGTCACGCAACCGTTCGCGGGCCCCGGGCACGACGATCGCGTCGGTGAGCGCGATCCGGACAAGATCCCGGTCGCGGTCTGGGTCGGCTGCCGCCGCCTCGAGGAGGGCGTCGAAGCCGCCGCGCAGCGTCCGCATGCCGAACCGCTGCGGAATCTCGACCTCCTCGACCGTCACCTGGCCGGCCGCGTCGATCTCGACGAGGCTCACCGTCTTGCGATGCTCGGCCTCCGCGAACGAGTAGCGGCACAGCGACCCGGCGTAGCGCACGCGGCCGTCGGCCAGCGCATGCGGCCGATGCAGGTGCCCGAGCGCCGTGTAGCAGAACGGCCCGAACGCGTCGGTCGCCACGCTCGACGCCCCGCCGACCGAGATGTCGCGCTCGGAGTCCTGCGTCTCCTGCCCGCCCTGGGCGAACAGATGGGCCACGAGCACGTTGCGGCCGGGGGCCATCTCCAGGCCGGCGATGCGGGCCCGCGTGGCGTCGTCGTGCGTGCGCACGTCGTCGCGGCCCGTCTCGAAACGCGCCTCCTCGGGAGTCGCATAGGGAAGGAGATGAAACCGCACGGCCCCGTGGCGGTCGGCGATCTCCACCCCCTCGACGCCCGACCGGCTGGTGCCCGCGAGATGCACGCCGGCCTCGCGCATGAGCCGGCGGCCGAAATCGATCCGCCGGCCGCTGTCGTGGTTGCCGGCAATCGCCAGCACCGGCGCGATCCGGCTGAGCCGCAGGAAGGTGTCGTCGAGGAGGAGCACGGCGTCCTCGGGCGGGACGGCGCGATCGTAGAGATCGCCCGCCACGAGGATCGCATCGGGCCGCGCGGCGGCGGCGATGGCCACGATGCCATCGAGCGCGTGCCGCTGCGTCTCGAGCAGGTCGAACCCGGCAAACACCCGTCCCAGATGCCAGTCGGCTGTGTGCAGCACCCGCATAGCTGAGAATTCTACGGCAGATCGGCCTTCGAAACAGTGGCGAGGACGATGGCGGCGATGATGACGGCCAGCAGGAGAAGCAAGACCACGATCACGACCCGCGACGTGCGGTACTTGACGTGCGGCGTGGCTGCGATGACCTGCTGGTAGGGCGCCGAGAAAACGTAGGCGCCCTTCTTCGACAGCAGCAGGTAGAGAATGAAGATGTTGATCAGGGTGCCGACGGGGAACCCCAGCAACCCGATGGTGGCGAATGCAGTCGCCCCCCAACGGGCCCATGTTCGGAGGCGACGCAAACCGATGGCCAGCGCCAGTTGCACGGCTCCCAGGACCGCGCAGATGACGCCGAACACGATGCCGAAGCCCGACTCCAGGGGCCCCAACTCCTGCCGCGTGCGCATGGCGACCACGGACCCACCGATCAGGAAAAGCGAGAGCGGTATCAGGAGGACGGCACCGATCATGTACAGCGTGCCGATCGACTTGATCGATGCCTCGTGCTTCAGGTACTGCCTGCGGATCGCTTCGGCCTCCGAGCCGGAGCCGGTGGGGCCGCTGATGACCGCGGCGTCGGCCGGAGCCGCGTAGGGGTTGACGCTGTCCACGGTGTCGATCTCATTCTGTCGGGGGAGGCGCTCAATCAACGTGGTTATGGTCGTGGTTCGTCGGCCGATGTCAATTGGAGTCCCGCCGGGTCGACTGGCGGCCGGTGTGAAGCCAGGGAGCGGCGTCGGAGACGCGTTCGCCGTGGTTCCTGCGGCCTGAATGTTGCGACCCCGGCAGCCGCCACGTACGATCATGAGTGCCGGGGCAGGCGGCATCTCACCAGCAGGATGGATGGTTCCCGTGCAACGGAATCTGAGCACCCGCATGGTCCGTTCGGGGTGGCCGGTTCGCTCGCGGACGGCCCGGTGGGCGGCGCTGGTCGCGATCGTCGGCATCGTCGGGCACCTCCCTCCGGCAGCCGCGCTCGACGTGACCGGCTACGCCCCGACGGTCAACGACCGGTTCGCGAGCGGCTTTCCTTTGGCGCCGGTGCCCAACACGAGCGGCTCGTTCGTCGGCCAGGCCTATGACTGGTCGGGGGTGGCGTGGAGCACCACGGCCTACGCGGCGTCGAGCTACAAGGGGTTCGCGATGCTCAGCCCGCGGCACTTCCTCACCGCGCAGCATTACGAAAACGGCGGCCTGCTCACGATCGGCGTGCGGTTACGGACGAACACCGGCACGATCGTCAGCCAGACGAACCAGGGCATCGACAACCTCGGCTACGGCCCGGTGTTGACCAATCAGGGCGTCACCGCACCGGACCTGGCGTTGGGCACGCTCGCGGCCTCGATCGCGGCACCCGCTGCCGTGGCCCGCTATGGCGTGCTCGACCTCTATCCAACGTCTTCCTCGACGCAGTATTCGCTCTACGACAACCTGCCAGTGGTGGCCTATGGCCGCGGTGCGACGCCGAATGGCAGCCCGCGGGCGGCCGCGACCACCGTGAATCAGGCAGGGTTCATCACGACCGCGACGCAGACGGTGATCCGCACGCTCACCGCCGGCCCGGGCAGTGTGCAGTTGGTCGAAGGGGATTCGGGAAGCCCTCTCTTGACCGGCTGGACGAACCCCAACGGCGGTCAGGAACTGGCCGTGCTCGGTCTGAACAGCGCAGTCGATTCAACCTACAATTACATGAGCTTCCTCGCAGTGCCGGGCGCCATGGCGAACGCCAATGCGGTGATGACCCCCGACGGCTACGCCCTGCGGGTGGTCGGCAACTCGAGCGCGACCTGGCAGGGCGGCTCGGGCGACCCCTCGACGCAGGATGACCTGTCCCGTGCGGCGAACTGGTCCAGCAACAGTATTCCCTCAGATCTGTACGTCCTGTTCAGTGGCACGACCGCGACCGTGCGGGCCGTGGACGTGAACGCCGCCACGACCCTCCGCGGCCTGTCGTTCAAGGCGACGGGCACATCGGGCGACGGCTTCTCGTTCTCCGGCGCCAGCACGCTCACGATCGGCCGCGGCGGCGTGACGAACTACGACGGCGACCAGCAAGTGCTCGGCGGGCCGATCGCGCTGGGCGACGACCAATACTGGGACGTCGGCAGCGGCGGGGTCACGGCCGGAGCGATCAACACCAACGGCAATCTGCTGGAGATCGCCGGCAGCGGCACGGCGCGGATCACGGGTGTCGTGTCGGGCAGCGGCGGCATCGCCCTCACCGGCAGCCGGCTGGAACTCACCGGAGCGAGCACGTACACCGGCGCGACCTGGGTGCATGCCGGCCTGCTCGTCGTCAACGGCAGCGCATCGGCGTCGTCGGGCGTGACGGTCGACGCGGCGGCGATGCTCGGCGGGACGGGAATCGTCGCCGCGATCGGGGGCGCGGGTACCGTGGCCCCGGGAGCGAGTCCGGGGATCCTCACGGCGCCGTCGGTCAACGTGTCCGCCGGCCTCGATTTCGCCTTCGAGTTCACCGGCACCGGGTCGCCCGTCTACGGCACCGGCACGGCGAGCGGCAACGACGTCCTGCGGCTCACCGGCGGGACGCCGTTCAGTCAGTCGCTGACGGCCTCCAACGCGATCGCCGTCTTTCTCGACGTGCCTTCACTCGTGCTGAATGACGTCTTTCGGGGCGGATTCTTCACCGACCGGGACGCCGATTTCCTGGCCGGCATCGAGAATGCCACCTACGCCTACTATGTCGCGGACGTCTCGGGCACGACCGTGCATGGCGGGAAGAACTACAGTCTCTATGCGGGGTCCTACACCTTCGACGTGACGACGGTTGCGGAGACGGCCGCCTTCGCCGGCGGCACGGAAACCGGATACGTCACGCAGTTCAGCGTCGTTCCCGAGCCGGCCGCCGCGGGGCTCCTCGCCGTCGCGATCGCCTGCCTGACCGCGTCCCGCGCGGTGCGGCGCGGGCTGATCCGCCGCGGCACGCCGTTGCCCCGTGGCGGCCGCGGCTGCTTGTGATCGATGCCGGTCGGTCGAGTTCCCGGCCCAGCCGCATGCATCCCGCCGCTCTCGCCGTTGCCGATCTCCTCGAGCAGGTCGAGGAACGGCACGCCAGGCGATCCGGTCCCGGCGGCCAGCACAGAAACAAGACGCAGACAGCCGTTATCCTCCGCCACCGGCCCACGGGAATCAACGCCGAGGCCGCAGAGCGCAGGTCCCAGGCAGAGAACAGGCAGGTGGCCGTGCGCCGGCTGCGCATGCGGCTGGCGATCGAACACCGCACCCCCGGCGCGGCACCGGCAGCCTCGCCGCGCTGGATGGCCCGCGTCCGCGCCGGGCACCTCGTGGTCGCCGTCGGCCACGAGGACTACCCGGCGCTGATCGCCGAGGCGCTCGATGCCTTGCACGCCAACGGGTTCGACATGCGCGGCACCGCGGCTGGTCTGGGCGTGACCGCGACGCAGCTTCTCAAACTGTTCAAGAAGGACTCGACCGCCTGGACCGCGCTCGGCAGCCTTCGGGCCGATCGCGGCCTGCCGCCGCTGATGTAGCGATTCCGGCAGCCGCGGCCGCAGGCCGGGCGTCGCTGGACCGGTGCTTCCCGGCCCCTGCCGGCGTCACTTCTTGACGGCTGGCTTCGGCTTTTCCTTCTTCGGCTTCAGGTTCTTCTTGTCGTTCTTCTGCGAATTGTTTCCCTTGCCCATGTTCGTGCTCCTTGCGGTTCGTCGCTTGAAACGCCGGCTCCCACGAGCCGTTCCGCCCTTTCAATCGGCACAATCGCCCGCGACGTTCACTTGACGACGGCGAAAATTTCCTCCTGCCGGGCGACCGACGACCGGCACCCCGCCGCGGCGCGGCCGGGTGCGGGGGATGGCGAACGGTTCGGCCGGGCGGCACCGACCTGTCGCTGCCGGCGGTTTGCGGACTATCATATGGGGGTCAGTTCTCGCCTGCGGTCCGGAGGTCCTCGGAATGTTCGAATTTCGCGTCTCCCGCCCCGGTGCCCGGGCCCTGCTGTGTGGCCCCGGGGAAACCCGGCGGGATTTTCTCCATGCCGGGGCCCTGGCGGCCGTCGGGCTGTCGCTGCCGCAGTACGCCCGGGCGGCGGCCGAGGGGAAGGTCCGGCCCGGCCACGAGAAGCGGTCGTGCATCATGATCTTCAACCTCGGGGGGCCGTCGAACATCGACCTCTGGGACATGAAGCCCGATGCGCCCGTCGAGGTCCGTGGCCCGTTCAAGCCGATCCGCACCACGAGCAACGCTTTCGAGGTCTCCGAACTGCTTCCCCGGCACGCCGCGATCGCCGACAAGTTCTCCCTCGTCCGCAGCTGCCACCACGACGGCGCCGCCGTCCACGACGCCGGCTGGCAGATGTTGCAGACCGGCCGGCGGTTCACCGGCGGCATCCAGTCGCCCCATGCGGGAAGCGTGGCCTCGTACCTGCTGGGACGGCGGACCGACCTGCCGCCGTTCGTGGTCCTGCCCGAACTGATGGGCCGCGGCGGCGGCAACCTGCCCAACGGCCAGGCCGGCGGGTTTCTCGGCAAGGCCCACGACCCGTTCGCCCTGATGGCCGACCCCGCGCAGCCCAACTTCCGCGTGCCCGATCTCCTGCCGCCCGACCAGATTTCCGTGGCCCGGATGGACCGGCGGCGGAAGATGCGCGAGATCGTCGACGGGGCGGCGAAGGAGTTCGAGGCGAGCGAGGACGCCCGGCTGCTCGACGAGAACTTCCATGCCGCCTACCGGCTGATGACGAGCAGGCAGGCCCGCGAGGCCTTCGACCTGGCGAAGGAGCCGCCGGCCGTCCGCGAGCGGTACGGCATGAACCGCTTCGGCCAGTGCTGTCTGCTCGCCCGCCGGCTCGTCGAGAACGGCGTCCGCTTCGTGACCATCAACACCTTTCTGACCGTGTTCGACGAGATCACGTGGGACATCCACGGCTCCAAGCCGTTCACGTCGATCGAGGGCATGAAGAACATCGTCTGCCCGATGTACGACCAGGCCTACTCGACGCTCATTTCGGACCTCCACGACCGTGGCCTGCTCGGCGACACGCTCGTGGCGGGGCTCAGCGAGTTCGGCCGGACGCCGAAGGTCAACCCGGCCGGCGGCCGCGACCACTGGCCGCAGTGCTTCACCTGCTCGTTCGCGGGCGGGGGCGTGAAGGGGGGACGGGTGGTGGGTGCCAGCGACACGATCGGCGGCTATCCGGCCGAACGGCCGGTGAAGCCGGGAGACATCGTGGCCACGATCTTCCACTCGCTCGGTCTCGACCACGAGGGACATCTCCCCGGGCCGGCCGGGCGGCCCTTCGCCCTCACCGACTTCGGCACCGACCCGATCAAGGAGCTATTCGCATGATGCGGGGCATGCTCTGCGTCGGCCTGCTGCTTTCCTGTCTCGCGGCCCGGGCCGACGAGCCGAGTTTCGAACTCGACGTGATGCCGATCCTCTCCAAGGCGGGCTGCAACGGGGGCGGCTGCCACGGGGCCCTGGCGGGCAAGGCCGGCTTCCGGCTTTCGCTCTTCGGCTACGACCCGGTCAGCGACCATCTGGCGATCACCCGCGATGCCCGCGGCCGACGGATCGATCCGGTGGAGCCGGGGGCGAGCCTGCTGCTCACCAAGCCGACGATGGCGATCGCGCACAAGGGGGGCAAGCGGCTGGAGGTCGGCGGCGACGACTACCGGCGGCTGGCCGCCTGGATCGAGGCCGGCTGCCCGGGGCCGAAGCAGGGGGAGAAGCGGCTGACGGGCATCGCGCTTGGTCCCGCCGAGCGAACCGCGGCACCGGGCTCGTCCTACCGGCTGCAGGTGACCGCAACCTATGACGACGGCTCCAGCCGCGACGTCACCCACTGGACCCGGTTCACGTCCGCGGACGAGACGATCGCCACCGTCGATCCTGCCGGCACCGTGAACGTGCTCGGCCACGGTGCCGGGGCGGTGACGGCCTGGTTCTCGTCGCAGATCGCCGTGGCCCGGGTGATATCGCCGTTTCCGCACGACGTCGCCCGGGAGGTGTTCGCCGCCGCGCCGCGGGCCAACTTCATCGACGAGCACAACCTCGTGCAACTGGAAAAGCTGCGGCTCGCCCCCTCGCCCCCCTGCGACGAGGCGACGTTCCTGCGCCGCGCCTTCCTCGACACGATCGGCCGGCTGCCGACGGCGGAGGAGATTCGCGAGCATCTCGCCGACCGGTCCCCGGAGAAGAAGGAGCGGCTCATCGACCTGCTCCTCGCCCGGCCGGAGTTCGTCGACTACTGGGCCTACAAGTGGGCCGACGTGCTCCTCGTCAGCGGCATCAAGCTCAAGCCGGTGGCCGTCGAAGCCTACGCGAAGTGGATTCGCGACCGCGTCGCCGACAACACGCCGTGGGACAGGTTCGTCCGCGAGATCGTGACGTCGCGGGGATCGAACGTTGAGAACGGCGCGACCAACTTCTACGGCGTGCACCAGGACCCGGAGACGGTGGCGGAGAACGTCAGCCAGGCGTTCCTCGGCCTGTCGATCAACTGCGCCAAGTGCCACAACCACCCCCTCGAGAAATGGACCAACGACCAGTACTACGCCTTTGCCAACCTGTTCGCCCGTGTCCGGGCCAAGGGTTGGGGGGGCGTGCCGAACGACTCTGACGGCCTGCGGACGCTGTTCGTGGAGAGACGCGGCGACTTGCTCCAGCCGAAGACCGGCCGGCCCCAGCAGCCGGCCCCGCTTGACGGCACGGCACTGGAGTTCGACGACCCCGGTGACCGGCGCCAGGCCCTCGCCGACTGGCTTGTGGATGCGAAGAACCCCTACTTCACCCGGGCGATCGTCAACCGCGTCTGGGCCAACTTCTTCGGCATGGGCCTGGTCGAACCCGTGGACGACCTGCGGGCGACCAATCCCGCCAGCGACGAGCCGCTGCTGGCGGCGCTGGCCGAGTTCACCGTCAAGGAGGGCTACGACCTGCGCCGGCTGATGCGGCTGATCCTCCTCTCCGCAACCTACGCCCGGTCGAGCGTGCCCGTGGCGGAGAATCGGGACGACCGGCGCTGGTTCGCCCGCGCCTATCCGAAGCGGCTCATGGCCGAGGTGCTGGCCGACGCGATCGGCGACGTGACGGGCGTCCGCGACCGGTACACGGAGCGGCAGAACGCCGATGGCTCGATCGCCAAGCTGACCGGCTACGACGAGGAGACGCGGGCCCTCGAACTCCGCGACTCGACGGTGAAGAATTACTTCCTGGATACATTCGGTCGCAACGCCCGCGAGATCACCTGCGAGTGCGAGCGGTCGAGCCAGCCGAGCCTCGTGCAGGTGCTGCACCTCTCCAACGGCGCGACGCTCAACGACAAGCTCGCCGCCACGCCGGGCTGGATCACGCGGACGCTGGCCACCGACCCGACGCCGGAGCAGCTCGTGCGCGAGGCCTGGGTGCGGACGCTGTCGCGGCAGCCGAGCGACGCGGAGCGCGAGAAACTCGTCTCCCTGTTGGCGGCGGCGAAGGCAGAGGAGCGGCGGGCCGTGGTCGAGGACATGTACTGGTCGCTGCTCACCAGCCGCGAGTTCCTCTTCAGGCACTGACCGGAGACGTGGCATGAATGACGTGACGCGAATCGTGTGCGTGGTGCTGGCGGCGGTGGGCGCGACCTGGCCGGTCGCCGGTCGGGCCGCGCCCGACTACGACCGTGACATTGCCCCGATCCTGCGGACGTACTGCGCCGGCTGCCACAACGATCGCGAGGCCGAGGCGGGCTTCTCAGTGGAGTGGTTCGCGACGCTGCGCAAGGGGGGAGACGAGTCGGGCGACCCGATCGTTCCGGGCGACCCGCAGGCCTCTGTCATGATCCGCCGCATCAAGAGCACGGCCGCCGACCAGATGCCCCCCGCCGACGAACCGCAAGTGCCCGCTGCCGATCGGGCGACGCTCGAGGCATGGATCGCGGCCGGAGCGGCCGGGCCCGCCGCGGATGTGTCGATCCTCGAGAAACTCGTGGTGCCCGCGCTGCCGGCGTCGCGGGCGCCGCGGCCCGTGACGGCCTTGAGCGTGTCGCCCGACGGCGGCCGGCTCGCCGTGGCCCGGGGCCGGACCGTCGAGATCGTGCCCCTACGGGACGGCCGGCCGGCGGAGCGGCCGCTGCGGTCGATCACCGACCTGCGCGGTCCCGTGACGGCGGTGCATTTTGCTCCCGACGGGAAGCGGATCGTCGTCGCCAGCGGCGTCACCGGGCTCAACGGCGTGGCCGAGATCCGCGATGCCGCCACGGGCGCGGTGGAGAGGTCGTTCGGCGGCCATCGCGATCTCGTCTACGACGCCGAACTGTCGCCCGACGGCGCGATGCTGGCCACGGTGGGCTACGACCGGTCAGTGAAGCTCTGGAACGTGGCGGACGGCGCGCTGCTGCGGTCGATCGACGTGCACACCGGCGCCGTCTTCGACGTCGCCTGGCATCCGTCGGGAAAACTCCTCGGATCGGCAAGCGCCGACGAGACGGTGAAGCTGTGGCGGGCCCGTGACGGTCTGCGGCTCGACACGCTCAACCAGCCCGAGGCCGAGGTGGCCGCGGTCGCCTTCACGCCCGACGGCCGGCACGTCGTCGCCGCCGGCCGCGACAAGCGCATCCACGCCTGGAGCCTCGTCTCCGTCGACGAGCCGGCGATCAATCCGGCGGTCCAGTCGCGGTTCGCCCACGAGACGCCGATCGTGGCGCTCGCCGTGTCGGCCGACGGCACGCAGCTCGTGTCGGCGGCCGAGGACCGGACGGTCAAGGCCTGGAGCCTGCCCGGCCTCGAACCGCTCGCCCCGCTGCCCCGGGCGGGCGACGTCGTGGCGGCGATCGTCCCGGTCGGCGACGGGTTTCTGCTCGGCAGCATGAATGGCGGAATCGATCGCGTCGCCGTGCCCCGGGCGGCCAGCGGGACGACGCCGGTCGCGGTGGCCCCACCGCAGGTCGCCAAGCCGGTGCCGCTGGCGACCGAACCGGCCCGCGACGTGGCGGAGGTCGAGCCCAACGACGCGGCCGACACGGCCCAGACCGTGACGGCGCCGGCGGCGGTTCGCGGCGTGATCGGCCGGCCGGGGGATGCCGACTGCGTGCGGTTCGCGGCCCGGGCCGGCATGCCGCTCGTCGTCGAGGTGGTCGCCGCCATGGGGACGCCGGCTTCACGGCTCGATTCCCGGGTCGAGATCCTCCACGCCGACGGCCGGCCGGTCGAGCAGGTGGTGCTGCAGGCCGTGCGCGACTCGTGGTTCACGTTCCGCGGCAAGACCTCCGATCAGACGAACGACTTCCGCCTCCACAACCAGGACCAGCTGGAACTCGACCAGTACCTGTATGCCAACGGCGAGGTGACGCGGCTCTGGCTCTATCCGCGCGGTCCCGACTCCGGGTGCGAAGTCTACCCCGGTTCCGGCAAACGGCACACGTTCTTTCATACGACCCCCATCGCCCACGCCCTGGGCGAGCCGGCGTGGATCGTCGAACCGCTGCCGGCAGGAGCGCGGCCGACGCCGAACGGCCTGCCGTTGTTCCGCATGTTCTTCGAGAACGACGACGAGCCGATGCGGCGGCTCGGCACAGACTCCCAGGTGATGTTCGTGCCGCCGGCGGACGGCGAGTACGTGGCCCGGGTGAGCGACAGCCGCGGTTTCGGCGCCGAGACGAACTTTCATTACACGCTGCGGATTCGTCCCCCGCAGCCGTCGTTCGATGTGACGGTCGGTGGCCGCGATCCCCAGGTCAGCCCGGGCAGCGGCCGGGAACTCGCGTTCACGGCGACCCGCGGCGAGGGCTTCGAGGGACCGATCCGCATCGACGTCGAGGGACTGCCGCCGGGGTTCACGTTCCACGGGCCGATCGAGATCGAGGCGGGACAGCGGCAGGCGCAGGGCGTGCTCCGGGCGGCGGCCGACGCCGCCGCGCCCGACGAGGCGGCCGACAAGAAGGTCACGGTGCGGGCCGTGGCCACGGTGGCCGGCCGGGAGGTTGTCCGCGACCTCGGCACGCTCGGCGACATCCGCCTGGCCGCGGCTCCGAAGGTGACCGTCGAGATCCTCCCCGGTGCCGACCGGGGCGTGGTCCGCGAGGTGCCCGGCGAGCCGATCGAGTTCACGATCCGGCCCCGGCAGACGATCACGGCGCGGGTCAAGGTCGCGCGGCACGACCTGAAGGGACCGGTTGCCCTCGGCAAAGAGGGGGCGGGTCGAAACCTGCCGCACGGCGTGTTCGTCGACAACCTCGGGCTCAACGGCCTGCTCCTCACCGACCGCGACACCGAGCGGGAGTTCTTCATCACCGCGGCACCGAAGGCGGCGGCCGGGCGGCGGCTGTTTCACCTCGTGACCGAGGCCGACGGCGGGCAGGCATCGGTGCCGGTCTGGCTCAACGTGCTGCCGGCCCACAAGTAGCCGGCAGCGTCCACCGTCCCGGTCGGCGCGATCGGGAGCATCGGCAGCCCGGGATCGGTCGCGAGGCGAAACACGACACGGTCGGTGGACGCCGACTTGCCGGCCGCGCCGCCGTTGGTGAGCCGGAACGCGGTGTTCGCCTCGACCGCGGAGGTCGTGCCACCGAGCACGATGCTGCCCGCACCGACGTGATTGGCCGAGAGGACCCAGCGGTCGCCGAGATAGACGCCCGAGCCGGCACCCGGTGCCCCGGCATCCATACCATTGATTTCTCATGCCGCCGCGCTGGTAATCGCTCCCCTGAAAGCAACGTTATCGCGTCCACCCGTCGCAGCTCGCGCCGGCAGTTCCCGTCGGCCACCTGGTGGCGGCGTACCATTCCCCGGAGGCGTTGCGGCCGCGGCAGGTCGCAACGTCGGAATGAGCCGGGTAGCGGCATGACACGCGACGAAGGACAGGGACCGCTCGCCGCCGTGGGGCGGATCGGCATCGGCAGGGTGGAGACGGTCGGCGAACCGCACGGCCTGCGGGTGGCGATTCCCATCCGCAGCCCACGGGGCACGGTCGAGACGCTCCTCGGCACAGGCTCCGATCTGGGCGCCGCGATCGCCGCGGCGCTCGGGCCGCTGGCGCCGATTCCCTTCGCCGTCGAAAGCATGACGGTGATCGCCGGCCGGGGGCATACCGACGCCCGGCTGGCCCGCGTCCTCGTCAGGTCGCACGATGTCGACCGGCCGCGGTATGCCGCCGGCCACGCCGCAGCCGCGGGCGAGGCCACGGCCGCGGCCGTGGCCACTCTCCGCGCGCTCGCCGCCGGGGGCTACCTCGACCGCCGGCTGCTGCCGGCCGGCGCCCGCGACGTCGAGACCGCGACCGAACGGATCGTGGCGGGCATCGGCCGGCTCGTCCCCGCCGCGGCGCTGTCCCCCGAGACGGCGGGCGCCGTCCGCGAACTCGTAGCCCGCGAACTCAACCGGTTCGGCGAGGGGCAGGCGATCGTGGCGGCCCACAGCCCCGATCCGGCGGCCGTGCTCACCCGGTTCGACGCCCAGGCGGCGCTCCTCGAGGCGGACGGTGGAGCGAAGACCAGCGACACCGGCGCGGCGACCTGGTGGGAGTGGTTTCCGGGACTCGACAACGACCCGCGCACGCTCCGCGATGTGCTCGCCGAGATGCCGTCGGCGCCGGCGACAGCGATCCCGTGGATCGTGCGGCTGTTCGAGAACGACAAGAGTTGGCTCGGGCTGCACGGTGCCGTCGACCTGCGGACGCACGACATGATCCACGTGCTCCTCGGCCGCGGGCTGCTCGACCAGGACGAGGCCTTCGTGATCGGCTTCACGATGGGGAGCACGCGGGCGGTGACGGCGCTGGAACGCTGGGTCTTCAGGCAGGCCGTTTCCACGCTCTACCCGGAGCCGTACCGGATCCCGCGGAAGATGCTCGCGGCCTACGACCTCGGCCTCGAGGCGGGCGCCGACATGGGCGTGCGGAACCTGCACCGGGCGATCCGCGACGAGATGCTCGACCGGCCGCTGGGCGAGACGCGGCGGGCGCTGGGGATCGACACATCCCGGCTGCGCGAGTTCTATGCCCGGGAGCGGGCGGCCCTGCCGGGAACACTCGCCAGCCAGCGGCTGCCGGCCGCGGGCTGAGCGGCGGCGGCGCAGGTGATCTGGCTTTGCCCGGGGAGAGCGGTCAAGATTCCGTTCCATCCCCCGGAGCGTTTGCGGCATGGAGTCCAGCCACCTTTCCCGCCTCGAGGTGGCCCAACTGTGGGCCGACCTCGTCAGCAAGGTGCTCGGCGCCTGCGCCATCGTCGTCGCGGCCTGGTGGACCTATGCGAACTTCACCGTCGAGCGAACCCACGACCCGACGATGGTGGTGAGCCTGTCGCCGCACGTCCATCCACTGCGCGGCGAGCAGATGCTGCTCAATGTCGACGTGGTCATGGAGAACATCGGCAAAGTGGCGATCAAGCCGCGGTTCCCCGGCCAGGCCGACGACCGGGACGTCGGCCTGGAGATCTCGATCGTCGAGATCGAGCCGCTGGCGGAGGCGGGGCCGGCGGCGGCAGCGAATGACGCCGGGCAGGCCGCGGAGGCCGATCCGCCCGTGCCGTGGTTCGACTGGACCCTGGGGGACGGCAATCCGCGGACGCTGCTCCTGAAGCGGAACCTGCTGGCGACGAACGAGGATTACCGCGGCCGCCGCTACCTGCTCAATCCCGGCGTCCGCTATCGGGAGCCGTTCGCCTGCATCGTCGAGCGCGGCAAGCTGTATGCGATCCGGGCCCGGTTCTGGACCGACCGCGGCGCCGTCGCCGACCTCGTCTATATCGACACGATGTCCGGCCCGGCCGCCGCCGGTTCCATCCCCTGACCACCGCGGTATGATCGCCGTGCGACTCGGCCGCCGGCAGGGCCGGCGCGGACGCCCGAGCGAATCGCGGGAGAGGGTTGCCATGCTGGGACGACGGATCGGTGGCTGGCTGGTTGCGGCACTGCTCGCGCCCTCGATCGCCGTCGGACAGGTGGTGGTGCACGGCTCGGGGGGGCAGCAGATGCGCGGCGAGCGGATCGAGCCCGCCGGCGACGACGGCTACACATTCGAGATCTACCGCGGCATGAAGCAGCGGATTCCGAAGGCAGCCGTGGCCCTCATCGAGGAGCCGCCGGCGTTGCCGGGAGGGCCGCCGCGGGCCGCGCCGCGCGAACCGCGGCAGCGGCTCACCGACGCCGACCGCGCCGAACTGGAGGGGCTGCTGAAGGCGTACTTCGCCGCCGCCGCCGATCCAGCCGAGCAGGCGCGGATCCGCGGCGCATTGCGGGAGCGGGACACGCTGCCGGCGGACGAAGTGGCCGCATTCACGCGCCGGATCCGGGCACTGGCCATGCAGGGGCCGAAGCTCGCGGCGGGCACGGGCAAGTTCGACCATCCGCGGTTCCCCGGGGTCGTGCACGTGCAGGTGCATGCCGGCAAGGCCGAGGCCGGCGGCAAACTTCCGGTGTTCCTCGCGCTGCATGGCGGCGGTGACCAGTCGGGCGACTGGAACAGCGGCACCGGCATGTTCTTCGGGCCGGCGCGGGCCGGCCTCGGCGGCTGCGTGCTCATCGCGCCGTCGGTGCTCGAGCAGCGCTACGCGGAGTGGGGCCGCAACCCGGCCGAGGAGGAGTACGTCAAGGAGATCCTCAAGGCGGCGAAGCGCACCTGGGACATCGACACCGACCGGGTGTACATCGGCGGCCACTCGATGGGGGGCTACGGCACGTGGCACATCGGCGGCCACCAGGCCGACGTGTTCGCGGGGCTCGTGGCGGCCGCCGGCGGCATCCTCACCGGTCAAAGCGTCGGTGAGGCCTGGGGCTGGGGCGTGATCGGCAACCTGATGCACACCCCGGTGACGTTCATCCACGGCACGAAGGACGGCCCGTCGCCGGTGTGGAGCGACCAGCAGGCGAACCGGATCCTCGACGAGCTGGAGAAGCGGCACCCGGGCTGCTACGTCCACCGCTACGTCGAGATTCCCGACGGCGACCACGGGGCGCCCGTGGGGGGCGTGAAGGCCGGCGTGGAGTGGGTGATCGAGCGGCGCCGCGACCCGGCCCCGAAGGCGGTCGCCTGGGAGCCGACGCGGCCGTTCGTGAAGCACTTCCACTGGCTGCGGGTGGAGCGGCCGGCGATGTTCCAGCGGCTCGAGGCGCGGATCGACGGCAACACGATCGAGGTGGCCACGCGGCGGCTGCCGGACGGGTTCAGCCTGCTCCTCAACGATCGGCTCGTCGACCTCGGGCGGCCGGTGACGGTGAACGTGGACGGAGCACAGGCGTTCCACGGCCTCGTGCAGCCGAGCATCAGCGCGATCCTCGACAGCATCGACGACAAGCTCGACGAGCGGATGGTGTACACGGCGCGGATCGACTTCTGACCGCCCGACGCACGCGCATCCCGAAGCGGCGGCGGCGCGGCAGTTGCCGGGCGGCCGTCCATCTGCGATACTCTTGGCCGCACGTAGAAGGCGGCTCCGTGCCGAGGGACATCAGACGGATTCCCCGGTTTTCTTCACCAGGAGCCTGCATCAATGCCCGCCTTCGCCCCCGATTCCGTGCCCCTGCCGGCCGCATCGTCGCACGGGTTCCTCATCGACATGGACGGCGTCGTCTACCGGGGTACCGAACTGATCCCCGGCGCCGACCGCTTCGTGCGACATCTCCTCGAGCACCAGTTGCCGTTCCTGTTCCTCACCAACAACAGCCAGCGCACGCGGCGCGACGTGGTGACCAAGCTTCATCGTCTCGGCATCGACGTCGACGAATCGCACATCTTCACCTGCGCCATGGCGACGGCCCGGTTCCTGGCCTGGCAGAAGCCGGGGGGCACGGCCTACGTGATCGGCGAGGGAGGGCTGTTGCAGGCGCTCCATCACAACGGATATTCGATCGTCGATCACGATCCCGATTACGTCGTGGTCGGCGAGGGCCGCACCGTGACCTACGAGATGGTGGAGACGGCCATCCGCATGGTGATGAAGGGCGCCCGGCTGATCGCCACCAACCTCGACCCGAACTGTCCGACGCAGGCCGGCCCGCGGCCCGGATGCGGCGCGGTGGTGGCGATGCTGGAGACCGCCACCGGCCGGCGCGCGTTCAGCGTCGGCAAGCCGAGCCCCGTGATGATGCGCATGGCGCGGTCCGTGCTGGGAACCGAGTCCTCGCGCACGACGATGATCGGCGACACGATGGAGACCGACATTCTCGGCGGAGTCCAGCTCGGCTACCGGACGATCCTCGTCCTCTCCGGAGCGACGCGTCGCGTTGATCTGGAGGCCTTCGCCTACAAGCCCGACATCGTCGTCGACTCGATCGCCGATCTGTCGGCGCCCGACCTGGCCGGAATCGGCAGTCGCAGCGTGGCCTGAGCGGGCCCCGCCCGGACCGTCACTCGGCGAGCAGCGTGCGGCGGGCATCCTCGATCCGGCGCTTCTGCTCCGCGTCGACGGGGGGCCACTCGAGGCCCAGGCCGCGGATCGTGCCGGCGAGGACCGCCGCCACGACCGAACGGCTCACCCATTTGCGATCCGCCGGCACCACGTACCACGGAGCCTGCTCCGTGCTCGTCGTGGCGATCGCCTCCTCGTAGGCCTCCATGTAGCGGTCCCAGTGCTGTCGCTCGGCGACGTCGCTGGCGGAGAACTTCCAGTGCTTCGCCGGATCGTCGATGCGGTCGAGGAACCGGCGCTTCTGCTCCTTGCGCGACACGTTGAGGAAGAACTTGACGATCGCCGTTCCGTTGCGGTTCAGGTGTCGCTCGAAGGCGTTGATGTCGTCGAACCGCTGGTGCCAGGTCTTCTCGGTGGCCTCGATTCCCGGAATCCGCTGGGCCTCGAGGAGGTGCGGATGAACGCGGACGATCAGCACCTCCTCGTAGTAGGAGCGGTTGAAGATGCCGATCCGGCCGCGCTCGGGGAGGCGGCGCATGCACCGCCAGAGGTAGGTGTGGTCGAGTTCCTCCGCCGAGGGATGCTTGAAACTCGTCACCTCGACACCCTGGGGATTGACCCCGGACATGACGTGCTTGATCGCCCCGTCCTTGCCCGCCGCGTCCATGGCCTGAAAGATGACGAGCACGCTCCACGTGTCGGAGGCATAGAGCAGTTCCTGCATCGTCGTCAGTTCGGCGACGCTCTCGGCGAGGATCTCGGCGGCCGTCTCCATCCGCTGCTTCTTGTCGATGCTGTCGTCGCCGTCCCAGCCGGGATCATGGTCGGCGAGGCGAAAGCCGCCGCCGGGCGGAACGCGAAACAGGCGCTGGACCTCGGCGAAGTCGATCGGCATCGGCAGGCCTCCGGGGAGTCCGCCCGGGGCTCCGGGCGGCGGCCGGACAGCATAGCGGATGGGGCCGTGGTGGTCGCCGGCCCGGATCAACGCCCGCCGTCGCGCCGCAGGCCGCGAAACGGTTCGTGGATGCGCACCGCGAAGAGCAGTTCACTCGCCGGCGCCGTCATTCGTGGACCGGCCGCCTCGAGGCCGGAGAAGCGGTAGCCTGCGTCGAACGTCACCCGGTCCGTGGCCGCGTAGGTGATGCCGGCGCCGGCCTGCCAGCCGAGTCCCGATCGCGACGCCGCGTCGGCGGGGAGGGACCGGCGCATGCCGACGCCGATCCCGCCCCCCGCGTACACGCCGAGGTGGCTCGTGAGTGGCAGGTCGCGCCAGACGTTGGCCATCGTCGTCCATTCCTCGGCGAACGCCGGAGACGGCGCCGCGCCCGTGGTGACGCCGGCAGGCTTCCCGCCGCCGGCGAGCGGCTGCCGGCGGCGGGCCTCGAGTTCGAGACGCATGTCACCGATGGGGCGTGGCACGGAGACTCCGCAGGCGCCCTGCCCAGCCACGAGCGGGACAGTGGCACCGGCGGCCGACTGGCCGACCGTCGAGCCGACCATACCCGTCGCGTACATCCGCCGGTCCGCGACGGGCCGGTCCAGCCGGCCGTCATCGAACGCGGGAGCGACGGCCCGGCGGTCGTCGGCGGCGCTGCCCGTGCCGGCCGCGGCCAGCGCGACAACCACGGCCACCGGGAACAGGCTCGGGGAGTGGCGACGAGCGGCGGCTGCATCCATGCGACGGTGATCCCGGAGAGGACGGCCTTCCGTAGCCATCCGCGATCGATGGTATGCCGCCGGCCAGCGAAAGTGGACGATGGCCGCGGAAACAAAGGGCTTCAAGGTCCGGGACAGTTGGCGTGGGA
Organism: Planctomycetia bacterium; assembly: GCA_014192425.1. Classification (NCBI taxonomy): domain Bacteria; kingdom Pseudomonadati; phylum Planctomycetota; class Planctomycetia; species Planctomycetia bacterium. The sequence goes on from BJHK01000007.1 coordinate 24,983, forward strand.
GGAGGGCTGCCCGGGCTGCGGCACGGGACGTAACTGCCGACGAAGGCGATCGCGTCGAGGGAAGGGGCGTGCATGGTGGCCTCCGGGGCGAGGGGCGGGCCTCCCGGCCGACGCAGGCGAATCCATGCACGGCAACGATGCTATTGACCGATGAAAAGTAGATTCATGAGCAGCAGCGACACATCCCCGTCGCGATGCGACGGCAGACGATGAATGGTTTATACGGGTCACACTTGACCCTCGCGCGGTTCGCTGGTCGGGGCTACCCATGCCCCATCGCCGGACGTTCGCGGATGCCATCGTGGCATCCGCTCACTCAGACCGGCCCGCGCTTCGGCATCCTGCCTTCGCTTGGCCGCTCAAGCCGGCTCCTGGGCCATGGGCAACCCCGCCCGATTCGATGGTTCAGCAGGATCGTTTGGGGCGCGAGGATGAAGTGGGCACCGTATTCGTCATGCCTCAATAGGCGGGCGGAAAGGGGCAGGGACAGCCGCTGCGCCGAGCCGCAGGGAACGTGCTACCCTTCCCGTCGGTCAGTTTCCCGAAACGGCTTCCGCATGGTCGAAGTCAGCGCCGTCACGCTCGTCTCGCTCGCCGCCGGATTCGTCAATTCCATCGCCGGTGGTGGCGGCCTCGTGTCGCTGCCGCTGCTCCTCGGCCTGTTCCCGGCGGCTCCGCCGGCGACGCTCTTCGGCACCAACAAGGCCGCGATGGTCTGGGGCACCGGCTGGGCCGCGGCCGTCTACGCCCGCCGGGTGCGGCTTCCCTGGGCGACGCTTGTTCCGGCCCTGGTCGCGGCGGCCGCCGGCGGCGTCGTCGGCGCCCGGCTCGTGACACTCGTCTCCCCCGACTGGCTGCGCCGGCTGCTGCCGGCGCTGTTGGCGGTGGTGCTCGTGGTCGTCGTGCGGCAGCCCGGCCTGGGGAGCGTGCACGCTCCACGTCATCCCGGCCGCCGGGAGGCGGTCCTGGCGACGGCGGCCGCGGCGCTGCTCGGCCTGTACGACGGCTTCTTCGGTCCGGGGACCGGCAGCTTCTTCATCTTCTTCTTCGTGCGCGTGCTCGGCTTCGACTTTCTTCACGCGCTGGCCTGCTCCAAGCTGCTCAACGCCGCCACGAACCTCGGCTCGCTGGCGTCGTTCGGCTGGAGCGGCAATGTCTGGTGGCACTTCATGCTGCCGATGGCGCTGGCGAACGTGGTGGGGAGCGCGGCGGGGGCGCGGCTGGCCATGAAGCACGGCTCGCCGTTCATTCGCGGCGTGTTCATCGCCGTGGTCGGCGGCCTGATCCTCAAGGCCGGCTACGACGGCTCCTGGCGGTAGCCGGACCGCCGTCACACGCCCGTGGCGAAACCGCTGCGGTCCGTCACAGCGCCTCTTCGGTGCGCAGCGTGACCTCGATGAGCCGCTCCATCACCTGGGCCGGCGTCTCGTGGGGGAAGTTCGAAAGCACCACCTCCTTGGCGTAGAGCTTGCCGATGTAGCGGCGATGCCGCGCGGCCGGCGTGCGGCTGGCGAGGAAGTCGCGGTGGGCCGAGTTGATGATGATCTCGTTCTTCCTCGCGTCGTACCGCGACCGCCACGGCTGACCGTGCTCGGCCTCCAGCCGGTAGGAGGGGAGGCCGCGGCCGCCAGGCCCGTCGCCGGCGGCATCCTCCAGAAACTTCACCTCCACCCGGTCGGCGGCCTCGACGCTCCCCTGCGTCGCCAGCACCTCGACGATGACGATCCCCGCCGCCGGCGTCGTGACGCGGCAGGTGGCGGCAGCCGCGCCCGCCCCCGGCTCGATTGCTCCCGCCTCGACCGCGGCCGCACCGGTGACGATCCGCCAGGAGAAGGCGACGCCGTCGGCGACCGGCGTGCCCGCGGCGTCGGTGCAGGTCGCCGTGAGCCGGCACTCGCCCCCCGGCTCGCGCCGGGCCCGGCGCGGCGCGATGCGAACGGCACACAGCGGACCGGGCTCGGCGGCGAACAGCGGCTGCTGTCCCGCTGCCGCCGGCGTGCCGGCAGCGGGCGCGTCGTCGCCGGGCTCGGCAATCGTCGCCCCGAGGCCGCCGCGGGGCTCGGCGGCCGGGTCGTTCTTGGGAATGTCGAAGAACAGGTACTCCTCCGAGGGGAGCTCGGAGAGCGCCGTCGTGAACGCCTTCTGCACCTGCTTGAGGATCTGCCGGCTGGCCCGCTCCGTCTCGGCCTCGTCCCGCGATGCGAGGGCCGCGACGACCTCGCGGCCGATCTCCTGCGCCGCAGCGGCGAGGGCCTCGAGCGCGGCGTCGGCCACGATCCCCGACCGCGTCCCGGGGGCGAGCATCAGGGGCTCGAAGTCGATCAGCCCCTCGAGGCGGCCGTCGTTCCAGGGGGGGCACTGGAAGGCGAGGAGATCAGTGACGTCCTTGAGGACTCGGGTGCCGTCCTTGCAGAGGGCGATGCCGCCGTCGGCGGCCGCACGGTCGCCGCGCACGTGGATCTCGACCTGCACGTCGCCGAGCGGCGTCGGGTAGCGGCGTGCCAGGTCGAGCCGCTCGCCGTCGAACTCGCGCGGCTTGACGACGATCGTGCGCCGGGCGACGCCGTCGGCGACCTCGATCGTGACGCCCGTGTGGCGGATCCGGTCGCGCAGCTCGGCCGACAGGTAGCGGGCGATCTTCTCGCCGGTGACGAGGTTCCGCGTCGATTCGAGGAGCGGCCCGATGGTCACGCGCGTGCCCCCCATCGAGAGCCGGCCGCGGGCCGGCCGGATCGTGTACTCCTGCCGGCCGCGGGCGAGGCACAACTCGCGGAGCGGACCGCCGCCATCCCCCGACGTCATCCGCAATTCCTCGCCGAGGCTCCAGAAGCTGAGCAGGCCGATGCCGAACTCGCCGTGGACGCCCTTGCGGGCACGGGCGTCTAGGTGCCGCTTCATCGAGTCGCAGAGGTGGGTCGCGATCCGCTCGAAGTCGGGCGCGCCGGACGCGTTGGGGGCAACGCCGCGGCCGTCGTCATGGACCTCGAGGTGGATCGCCCCCTTGCTGCGACGCCTGTGGATGCGGACGTGCGTGGCGCCGGCATCGATGGCGTTTTCGGTGAGCTCGCAGATCGCCTTGAGCGGATGGGTCTGGGAGTGGGCGATGATGTTGATCGCGTTCCACTGGTCGCCGATCCGCAGCCGGCCGGTGGTGGCCTGGAGAGTGGACATGGGTGTTCCTCGCGCCGGGCCGACCCTGGCCCTCGCCTTTCATTGTGGCCGGCGCTGCCGCGGTCGCCAGAGCCGCCGCTGCCGCGGCCGCGGGCCGGCGGTATGCTCGGGACCATGCCGGACCGACCGCCGGCAGATGTCGAGGTGCGTGATGTGCGAACTGCTCGGGCTGGCGTTCAACGAGGCCGTTTCCCCCGGGCTGTCGTTTCGCGGCTTCCGGCGCCGGGCCGCCCGCAACCCGCACGGCTGGGGGCTGGCGGCGATCGGCCCGCGCCAGGCGACGATCACCAAGGAGCCCCTGAACGCCGAGCGGAGCGGGACGTCGGCCGCGATCGCGGCCGGCAGCGGGCTCGTGGCGCCGGTGTTCATCGGCCACGTCCGGGATGCCAGTTGCGGGGGCATCGCGCTGGAGAACACGCATCCCTTCACGCGCCGGATCGACGGTCGCGACTTCGTCTTCGCCCACAACGGCACACTCGACACACGCCGCTTCCGGACCCGCACGCCGGGACCGTTTGCCGTCGAGGGGGAGACCGACTCCGAGGCGGCGATGTGCGGCCTGCTCAACTGGATGCGGCACGAGGGCGTGTCGTTCGACGACCACGCGCGGATCGAGGAGTTTCTCGCGGCGATGAATGTGGCCGGCGACCTGAACCTGCTCTTCTCCGACGGCCGGCAGCTGTTTTGTTACCACGACCAGCATGGATACAACGGCCTCTGCTGGACGCACCGCCAGCCCCCGTTCGGCCGCATCAGCCTCCGCGACGAGGACTGGGAGGCCGACCTCGGCGACGTGAAGCGGCCGACGCAGCAGGGCTACGTGATCGCCTCGCGGCAGCTCACCGACGGCGAGGAGTGGACGGCCTGCCGGCCGGGAAGGCTGATGGTGTTTCGCGGCGGCGCCGTGGTGTACGGCGGCTGACGCCGCGATGTCGGGCTCATGCCGGCGCGTCGAGGTCGCGGCACCACCCGCCGCGGGCCGGCCGGGTCGTGAACAGCGTGCAGTCGCGGCCGGTGCGGGCCCGGTAGCCGGCGGCGATCGCCGCCGACGCCGCGGCGGCGTGCGGCTCCTCCACGAGCGTCACCGTGCAGCCGCCGAAGCCGCCGCCGGTCATCCGGCTGCCGATCACGCCGGGCTGGGCGACCGCGATCTCGACGAGCGCGTCGAGCTCCGGGCAGCTGACCTCGAAGTCATCCCGCAGCGAGGCGTGGCTCGCCGCCATCAGCGCCCCGACCTCGGGCCAGCGGCCCGCGGCGAGCGCCGCCGCGGCGGCACGGGTGCGGGCGATCTCGCCGACGACATGCCGGGCGCGACGATGGACCACGGCGCCGACCGCGGCCCGGATCCCGTCCACGGCCTCCGGCGTGGCGTCGCGGAGCAGGGGCAGGCCGAGCGCTTCCGCCGCGGCTTCGCAGTCGGCCCGGCGCCGGGCGTAGCCCCCGTCGGTGAGCGTGTGGCGGACGTTGGTGTCGGCGACGAGCACGAGGACGTCATCGCGCTCGAAGGGCACGTGCTCGATCGCCAGCGAACGGCAGTCGAGCAGCAGCAGATGCCCTTCCCGGGCCAGCGCCGCGGCGCACTGGTCCATCACGCCGCAGGGGACGCCGGCATGCTCGTGCTCCGCCTTCTGGCAGAGGAGCGCGAGGTCGAGCGGCGAAAGCGTTGCCTCCGTCATCCGCGCCGCGAGCAACGCGACCGCCACCTCCAGCGACGCGCTGCTCGACAGGCCGCCGCCGAGCGGGACCGTCGAATCGATGACGGCGTCGAAGGGGGGCGGGACGAGACCCCGGGCCTGGAAGCCGGCGAGCACACCCGTGACGTACGCCGCCCAGCCGGGCAGGGGGAGGATGGGGCCGGCGGCGAGGGGAATCTCGACCGTCTCATCCTTGACGAGGCTGTGGAAGCGGGCCACGGCCGGGACGGCTGCCGATCGTGGCGCTGCCGCGATCGTCGTGAACCGCTCGATCGCCATCGGCAGCACGAACCCGCCGCAGTAATCGACGTGCTCGCCGATGAGGTTCACCCGGCCGGGGGCGACGGACACGAACCGGGGCCGGCTGGCGAAGCGGCGGCCGAAGACCGCGGCGGGATCGGGAGGGGTGGCCATCGAGGATGGGGGCGGTTCGCGGGCACCGAAAGCGGACGTCGTTGTATAATACCACTACGGTGCCGATTTCGGAACGGACCCCGCCCCCGAGGATGAGGACGACGGAATGCAGACGCTGCTCGCACAGGGCTGGAAACTGCTGCTCGGCCTGCTGGTCGCCGTGTTGCTGCTCGTCGCCTTCAGCGGTCCGCCCGCGACCGAACCGCCGCCGCCGGTCGCCCAGCCGGCCGTGCAGCCGGCCGTGCAGCCGCGGGAGACGCTGCGCAAGACGACGCAGGTGGTGCTCGACATCGCCGAGGCGCGGAGGCAGGGGGGCGTGCCGGCGGCCGACGTCCGCGAGCCGGCGCCGGGGCTCGAGGTCTATGCCCAGGCCTACCGCGAGTCTGTCGGCCAGGTTGGCACCATCGCGGTCGAACGCAAGCTGAAACTCCACGAGGCGGAGCATGGCCGGGCCCCGGAGACGTATGAGGAGTTCATGCAATCGATCATCGGCCCCGGCACGCCGGACGGCATTCAGCTGCCGATGCTTCCGTATTACCAGGAGTACGCCTACGATCCGGCGACCCGGAAACTGCTGGTGATGGAGTTCCCCGCGAAGAAGGAGCGCCGTCGTCGGGAGACAACCGGCGCCGCCGGCCTGTAGCCGCTGGCCGGAGACGCCAGAGCGCACGCAGCGGCCGCCCGCCGGCCGCGGTCCCGATCACGAACCCTGCAGGTGACACCCATGTCGGCCGAGGCGAGAGCAGAGCCCGGGGCGGTTTCCAGCGTCGGACCCGGTTTCGGGCGGGCGGCCGGCCTGCGTTGGTGCGGCCGTCTCGCGCTGGTCGCGGTTCTCGTCGCCCTGAATACGGCGTCTGCGGCCGACGAGAGGCCGGCCGGCCAGGGGCCGGCCGCGGAACGCCTGCGACGCGGCGTCCTCGACGCTGCAGACGGGGGATTCCTGCCGGGACGGTTCGCGCCGCTGCCCGCGCTGGCCGGTGGCCGGGAGACGTTCGCCTGGCGGTCCCCTGCATTCGCGGCGCCGTTCGAGTTCTTCATCGACGAGGTCGTCGGCGTCCGCTTCGGGCCCCCCGCGGCCGCCCCGGCCGTCGGGCCGTGGCGGCTGATGCTCCAGGGAGGGGATTCGCTGACCGGGTCGCTCGAGGGGATCGATGCCGAGACCGTCACGCTGGGCGTCGCCGGGCGGCGGGTCGGGGTGCGCCGGCGGTTCATCGAGCAGCTCATCCGCAGCGGCACGACCGCCGGCGGACTGGTGCCGACCTTCGGCTGGACCCAGCTGCCGCCGGGCTCGTGGCGCGAGGATGCCGGCGGGTGGTCGACGAGCCAGCGCGGGGCGGCGCTGCAGCGCGACGTGGACGACGCCGCGCGGCTGATCTACGACATCGTGCTGACGTGGGACAAGACGCCGGCGTTTCGCATCGCCGCGTCGGCCGACGGCGCGAAGGGCGTCGAGCCCTTTCGGGTCGAACTGTTCCCGGCCGTCGAGGGGGATCCGATCGACAACCTGCTCGTGGTCCGTGAGGAGGCGACGCGGGCCGTGCTCCAGACCGCTGCGGACGCGGTTCCGGCGGCCGTCCGCAGGCGGCTGCCGGCGGGACGGCTCCGGCTGCTGCTGTTCGTCGATCAACCGCGCGGCCGGCTGGCGGTCGCGCTCCCGGAGAGCGGCGACAGCGCGGCCGTCATCGACGTCAGCCTGCCCCCCGACGCCGGCCGCCGGGCCGCGCGCCGCTTTCGCCTCACCAGCGGCGGCGCCGTCCGGCTCGAAAGCCTGCGGGTGAGCCGCTGGATGGATGAGGCTCCGCTGCCGCAGCGGCGCGAGGGGACCACGATCAACGGCGCCGCGGGCCGCTTGGCGGCGGGGGAACTGGAGTCGTTCGACGCGGCGGCGGGCGACGTCGTGGTCCGCGAGCCTGCCGGACCACGCCGGGTACCGCTCGCCGACGTGGTCGAGGTGCTGTTTCCGCTCGCCGCTGGCCCGCGCGATGTGGCGAAGCCGGCCGGTCCGCCGGCAGTCTGCGTCACCTGCCTCCACGAGCAGGCGGCCAGCGGCCGGCTCGTTTCGATCGACGAGGAGGCGCTGTGGCTGGCGAGCGACGCGTTCGTGGAGCCGCTGCCGTTGCCGCTCGCCACGATCCTTTCGTTCGCCGGCGTTCGCCGGGCTGTCGAGCCGCGGCCGCTGCCGACGCGCGTGGGAACGCTGCGGCAGGAAAGCCTGGAGGTGCGCGGGAGCCTCGTCGCCGCCCCCGGCGGCCTCGCCTGGCAGCCGCTCGGCAGCCGCACGGCGAGCCCGTTCGTTGCCGGCCGCGATGGCGGGCCGGACGGCGTGGTGGAGTACGTCATGCGCGGGACGCTGGCGGAGAATGCGGAGGGCGATCAGGATGTCGGCGGCATGGGAGGGCTCGTCAGCCACGACGGCCAGGGGCACTGCGTCGTCACCCGGCTCTCTCCCGACGGGGCCGCCGCCCTCGACGGACGGATCGAGGTCGGCGACAGGATCGTCGCCATCGCGCCGGAGAAGGGCTCGGAGTTCGTCGAGACCACGGGGATCGAACTCGACGACGTGATGAACCTGCTGCGGGGCGTGGTCGGTACACAACTGCGGCTCAAGGTGGTCGATGGGGAGGGAATGAACCAGCGGCAGGTCGACCTCGCCCGCGGCCGGCTCGGCATCCGCAGTCCCCAGATCCTCAAGCAGGCGCTCGACGCCCATGCCCGGTTGGCGCCGGGGGAGATCGAGATCGAGGGGCAGATCGCCGGGTTTCCGGCGCTGCTCTTCATGCGCAGCGGCGACGTCGTGCCCTGCGCGGTGCAGGGGATCGGGCCCGAGGGCATTCGCATCCGCACGCCCGCGGTGGCGGGCACGGCCGGCGAGCCGCTGCTCGTGCCGGCGGCCGACGTCAAGGCCGTGGAACTCGCGCCGCGGATCGCGAGCCGGAAGCTCGAGACGAGCCGTCGCGACAGGCTGCTGACGCTGCCGCGGTCGCAGCGGTTCGATCCGCCGACGCACCTCGTGCGGCTCGTGGATGGCGACTACCTCCGCGGGCGGGTACAGAGCCTGGACGAGGCGCACATCGTGGTCGAGGTGCCGCCCGGCGACGAGAAGCGGATTCCGCGCGCGGCGGTGGCCCGTGTCATCTGGCTGCACCCGGAGGAACTGACGGCCGCGCCGGCGCCGGCCGGCAACGCTGGCAGGCCGGTCACCGGAACGCGGGCCCAGGGAGTGGCCGCGAACGGGACGCGGGTCACGCTCGCCGTCGCCGACATGCAGGAGGGACGGATCCGCGGCCGAATCGCGGCGCTCGGACCGGGCGTGATCGACATTGGCGCCATGGACCGGGTGCTGCTCGGGGGGGCCATCGACCGTGAGGCGGGCGCGCTCCCCTACCAGCAGTGGAAGTTGAAGCCCGCCCCCGAGCCGCGGGCCCTGCGCGGTGGGCGGGACGAGCCCGCCGCGGGTGCACGGCCACGGATCCCGCTCTCTGGGCTGGCGGGGAAGCCGGCGCCCGCGTGTGCGCTCACGCGGATCGACGCCAGGGGCACGGCGTTGCGGGCCGCGCCGGCTGCCGCGGCCGGACGGGTCCTCGTGCTCGAGTTCTGGAGCGAGTGGTCGGAGCCGGCCAGGACCACGCTGCCGGAGATCGTGGCGGCCGTGAACGCTCAGCCCGCCGGCACGGTCGACTTGATCCCGGTGAGCACGGGCGACCAGCCGGCCAAGGCCGCGGCGGCACTGGAGGCCCTCGGGCTCGACTCCACGGCGATCGATCCCGACCGCACGCTCGCCGGGCAGTTCGAGGTCCGTCAGGTGCCGACCCGGGTGATCGTCGGCGCCGACGGAAACGTCGTCGACGTTCTCCGCGGCGACGGCGCGGAGAGCGTCGAGGAGTTTCGGATGGTGCTCGCGGCCGCCGTGGTCGAGGCAGAACCGTTGCGCAGGGAACTGGCGCGGCTCAACGACGCCCGGACACTCGCGGAGCGCGGGGACCGGGAGGCCCTGGAGCAGATCGCGCCGCTGCTGGCGTCGACGCACGCGCCGGTGCGTCGCGCGAGCATCGCACTGCTGCGGCGGATCGCGCCGACGGCGCTGCCGGCCGGCCTCTCACCCCAGGCGACGGGGGCATTCGGCGGAGCCCAGCTGACCGCCGATGTCAGGCTCGATCGCGAGGTGGCCGCCTGGAAACGCTGGATCGCCCGCGAGGGGATCGTGGCCCTGTTGCGGCCCCTGTCCACGCCGGCTGGCGACCGTGACCAGCGGCCGGCGGAGGAGCGCGGGCGGTTGCTGGTTTGTCTGCCGGGCAGAAACGAGGTGGGCGAGTTTTCGCTCGACGGCCGGAAACTGTGGAACCGGGCGTTCAAGAAACCCGGGGCATGCGCGGGCCTGCCGAACGGCCATCGGCTCGTCGGGTCCGCGGCCACGCCGGGCAACGTCGTCGAGTTCGATGCCGACGGCAAGGAGGTCTGGCGGCTCAACGACCTGCCGGCCGGCGTGACGAGCGTGGCTCGCCTGCCCGACGGCAACACGCTCGTCGGCTTCGACTCGCAGCGGGTCGCAGAATACGACCGGGAGACGACGCAGGTCTGGGAGGCGGCCGTCGTCGGCCGTCCGTGCGCCGTCTTCCGGCTCGACGGTGGCACGACGCTCGTCGCCTGCCAGGAGAGCGACCGGATCGTGGAGATCGACAGGGATGGGGGTGAAATCTCCGCCATCGACGAACTGCATGGCCTCCAGAGAGCGGTGCGGCTGGCGAACGGGCACGTTCTGGCCACGATGACCGACAAGGTGGTCGAACTGGACGCGACGGGGGGCGTCGTTTGGACGCGGGATGGATTCAACGGCGCCATGGCCGCCGACCGGCTCGCGGACGGCCGGACGCTCGTGCTCGATGCGCAGCAGGGCATGATCGTGGAACTCGATGCCGCCGGCGCAGAAACTGGCAGGAAGCCGCTGCGCGGCGTGCGCGGGGCGACGGGGATGGATGCCTATTGAGTGTTGTCGCGCCGTCGCCGCCGTCCCGGCGTCGGCGACGGCTTACGGTCGCCGGGCGAAGCCCCGGCTCCCACGCCGGGCTTCCGCCCGGCGGTTTGTATGCACGCTTGCTGGTGGGCGCATCCCGGCGTCGGCGACGGCTTACGGTCGCCGGGCGAAGCCCGGCTCCACGCAGGCGATGATTGCACCGTTGCAGGCACTTGTGGAGCCGTGGGATCGGCGGAACCTCGAGGAGCGTGAGGCTATCCTGCCTCAGCGACGAGAGTTCTGCCGTCCCGCGGCGGGTTGGGCGGGTTGCTCCTCTGTCGCGCCGTCGCCGCCGTCCCGGCGTCGGCGACGGCTTACGGTCGCCGGGCGAAGCCCGGCTCCCACGCCGGGCTTCCGCCCGGCGGTTTGTATGCACGCCTGCTGGTGGGCGCGTCCCGGCGTCGGCGACGGCTTACGGTCGCCGGGCGAAGCCCGGCTCCACGCAGGCGATGATTGCACCGTTGCAGGCACTTGTGGAGCCGTGGGATCGGCGGAACCTCGAGGAGCGTGAGGCTATCCTGCCTCAGCGACGAGAGTTCTGCCGTCCCGCGGCGGGTTGGGCGGGTTGCTCCTCTGTCGCGCCGTTGCAGCCGACACGGCGGCTGCTCCGGCTTACGGTCGCCGGGCGGAGCCCGTCGACCAGCATGGGCGCCGTGGGGTGTGCTTGTGCACGTCGCGCCGTTGCAGCCGACACGGCGGCTGCTCCGGCTTACGGTCGCCGGGCGGAGCCCGTCGACCAGCATGGGCGCCGTGGGGTGTGCTTGTGAACGGCGCGCCGTCGCAGCCGACACAGCGTCGGCTCCGGCCTGCCTTGGAAATCCTGATCCAGCGGATATGAAGGTCTACTGCCCCACGGGCAAGGAGACTTTCGATGACGACGAGACGACGGAAGAAGCACCGTCCCAAGGAGATCGTTGCGAAGCTGCGTGATGCGGAAGCAATGCTGAACGCAGGTAAGGATCTTGCGGCGGTGCTGCAGGCCTTGGAGGTCAGCGAGTCGACGTTCGATCGCTAGCGAGCCCAGTACGGCGGGATGAAGTGTGAGGAAGCCAAGAAGCTGAAGCAGCTTGAGGATGAGAACAAGCGGCTGAAGACCTTGGTGGCGGATCTGTCCCTCGACAACCAGATGCTCAAGCATCTCTCGGAGGGAAACTGGTAAGCCCTTCCCGGAAGCGAGCGGCAGTCGCGGAACTCCAGCGGGAGTTCCGCGTTTCCAAGCGAAGGTGGCTTGCCAGGTGGTTGGCCAGCCGCGGAGTAGCCAGCGTTTCGAGGGTAAGCCCCGGACGGACGAAGCACCGCTGGTGAAGCGGATGCGTCAGCTGTCACGGGCGAAGCCGCAGTATGGGTATCGACGGATCGGATGGCTTCTTCGGAGCGTGGGCTGGCATGTTGGCTTGTCGCGTGTGTTTCGGTTGTGGCAGCGGAAGGGCCGAAAAATGCCTGTAAAGAAGCGGAGAAAGCGTCGCCTCCGCTCGAGCGTCAATGGCATGCCACCGCCGGCGGGCGGAGGCTCCGAATGACGTGAGGTGCTGGGACTTCGTGTTCGACCGGACAACGAGCGGCAGCCAGCTGAAGTGGCTGTCGGTTGTGGACGAGTACACCCGCGAGTGCCTGGCCCTGAAAGTGGATCGCGGCATCACAAGCGAGGACGTGATCAATACCTTGGCCGAGCTGTTCGCTATGCGCGGCGTTCCTCGGCACATCCGCAGCGACAATGGACCCGAGTTTATCGCTCAGACCCTACGTCGCTGGCTCAAACTGGTGGGCGTTGGCACGCTGTACATCAAGCCGGGGAGCCCGTGGAAGCTCTCGGCTACGCCGAAAGCTTCCACGGGCGGCTGCGCGATGAGTTCCTGGCGATGGAGATCTTCGAGGGCGTCCGGGATGCCCGGGCCCTCACAGCCCCGTTTCCTAAACCCTCATATCCCCTGGTACAGGAAATCCAACCCAGTCAACTGCCCAAGGGGCCAGGTGGCAGCTTACGCGGCGTCTCTGCGGACCCGGCGGCGGAGGCTACGAATCCAGAGGCTGGCAAGGCCGCTGCCGATGCCAAGGAGGCCAAGCGTGACCGGCTCGGGAACGATCACCAGTTGGCCGTAGGAGAAACCGCCTTCAGCGACGTTGTTGCGGAATTCCATCACCGTACTTCCGGAGGTCACCTGCCAGACGTCATCCACGAGTGCCCACACGCCTTGGTACTGGCTGGCAGGATCGAAGACGATACCACCGAACGACCCGCTGGTCTCGTTGAGTTCGTATTTGAACAGGTTGAACGTGCCGCTCGAGAACGTCTGGTTGAAGTTCAGCGTCATCGTGCCGCCATAGGTCAGGCCGCCGCCGTTCGCTCCGCCAGTGATGTCGATGGCGTCATACTGCGTGCCCCGCCCGGAGCCGGTGATCTCCATGATCACGTTACCGGTCGAACCGAGCGCGACCGACGTGTCGTCGAAGGTCAGAAGCCCAGGGCCGTTGCCCGGGGAGAGCTTGCCATTGATCGTGACGATCGTCGGGCCGCCGCCGCCGCCGGCCACGGTGCCGCTGCCCATAAGCGTCTGGCTGCCGGTGAACGTGTACGCCGCGTCGGTGACGTCGAGCCTGGCGCCGGAGCCGGCCGCGGTGCCGACGACGACAGTGCGGCTCGAACCGATCGACGCGCCCGCGCCGATCGTCAATCTGCCGGCCTCGATCTGCGTCGTTCCGGTGTAGGCGTGACTGCCACCGAGCACCCAGCGACCCAGGCCGGACTTGATGAGCGCCGTCTGGCCGCCGTTGTCAGCCAGAGCGGTGGTGAGCGTGTTCGTCCCGGTGTTCGTACCGGAGAGCGTGAACACCCGGTCACCGGTTTGACCGTTGAAGCCCATCGTGCCGCCGCCGGTGAAGGTCAGCACACCCGTCGTGCCGTCGGCAACGATCCCGCCGCCGCCGGTGCCAATACTGAACAGGCGGTTCGTCGAGCCGCTGCTGCCGCCGGAGTAGCGCAACTGGCCGCCGCTGAAGACGAGGTTTGACGTGGAAGACGAAGACATGCCGAGCGGCGAGCCAAAACCCAATCGCAAGCCATTGGTAGGACTAGTGTTAATTGCGCTACTCGTGGTGAAAGTCGACCCCGTGATGGCGGTAACGAATACTCCGGCTCCCGATAGTGGCGTGGCAATATCGTTGCCATAAAAAATCCGCATGCCAACCTCGATTCCCTGCATCGAGCCTGGAGTAACCGTAGTTCCGCTCACGGTGTACGTGCTTGGCGCGACACTAACGCCCGCATTTCGAATCGAATTGATGTCGAGCGTACCCGACTGAATATTTGTAAAACCGCTGTACCAGTTTGTGGTGCCGGTGAGCGTCAGCATCGCTTCGCCTTCCTTCACCAGGCTCATCGTTCCGCGATTTCGGTCAAGCATGGAGTTGAAGATACCGCCCGAATAGGTGCTGCTGACGAGCGACAGTACCGCGAACGTTGAACTGACGACAGTATTGTTGCCGTGGAACACCTGGCCGGTGCCGGACAGGTTGTTCACGCGTTGAGACAATTTGGTTAAATCGTTAGCCGCAGACGTCAGCAACCTTCCGTTGTTGATGAATGAACCGAATCCAGCGCCAGTTGGAAGGGCAGAACCGGTGGCGAATCGGATCGAGCCGTCATTGATAAGATTGCCGGTGAAATTGTTGGTCGCGTTTGAAATTTCAACATTAGAACTTGCATTTCCGTCTACAGTATCGCCAATGATTCGAAAGTTTCCGCTGCCGGTCAGTTGGGAATCCAGAGTAGAATTCCGGGTAACTGGATAGTTGAACGTGACCGTTCCGCTGCTCAGGTTGAGGATGAGCGACGAGGCGAAGCTGCTGCCGTTGCCCCATGTCGATTGGATGGCAGTAAACCCCGTGTTGGCATCGAATGTGAGCGTCTGCGTGCCTGTCGAGGCTTCAAACCTAGAGACACGTACAGTTGGAACTGGAACAGTGACTTGGCCCAGGTTGATCGAGCCAGAGCTGACGGTGTAGGGGGCAGAGAACTGAAACACCGGGTTGCCACTGTACGTGCCGGTCGTGGTGTTCGTAATCACACCTCCCGTCCAGTTGTCGGTGTTGTTCCACACGATGGTTCCGGTAATCGTCCCGGAGGGCAGGATCTGCGCCCAGGCGGGAACCGGGACGAATGCGACGGCGATTGCCAGAAAGGCGGCGAAATGCAGTGCCTTAGTCTTGTTCACGATGTACACCGTAACCCCCCTATGAAAAAAACGGACGTCTGATGAGGACGAGCAAAAGGTTTTTGCTCGGAATGAGCATCGCGGAATTCCCGAAAGGAAGCCCCCGACCTCAAACATCAGCAGAATACCCGGGACGCCCGATTTTTGCAAGTCCCGGGTCGCGACGAGATTTCGCCCTCAAAAACTTCCCGATTGTGGCCGTGACCGGGCCCTGATTCTCGACGAAGTCCAAGGCTGTCCGGCTCTTCGAACGGCTTTCAAGACGCCCAAGCTCTACCTTCCGTGGCGGACGGTCGAGAAAGACCCGCGGCCCAATCCTGTTCGTACCGGGTTTACCCGTTGCGAAAGCCCGGGCCGGCGAAGGTGGAGCGGCCGCCGGTTGGAGCGGGGAAATCGGGGTTTATCGGCCGTAGGTGGGGAGGTGCCGGTAGGGCACTTCCAGGGCCAGCAGGTGGAGAGCCGTCACGTAGATCCGGCCGCCGTACACACCCCACCGGTCGGGCACCGGCCCGAGCGGGTCCCAACTGCCCCGCTTCGCCCCCGCCGTCTCCTGCTGCGCAGCCAGCGTCTCCACCAGCGCGGCATACCAGCGGTCCCAGTCGGCGCCCTCGTCGTGCACGAGGACTTGCGATGCGTAGTACCAGAGGTAGGCGTCGCGCGTCCGGTTGGAGGAACTGCCATACGACGGGAGCAGGGCGGCGAGCACGCGACAGGGTTCCTTGACGCCCGGCGCCCGGGGCGTGTCCCCCGTGTGCAGCCGCATCAGCGCGCCCACGGCCGTCATGCAGGAGATCGAGAGCGCCGAGGGACGCTGCTGCGGACTCCGCGGGTTGTAGGCATAGCGGGCCGGATCCGCCGGCGATGCCGACGCCTCCACGAGCCGGCGGATGCCGGCGAGCGTCGCAGGCTCGGTCTTCACGCCGGCCAGATCGCCCGACCGGAGCGCGACCAGCATCCAGCCGCTCACCGAGAGATCGGCGTCGGTGCCGGGCGTGTATCGCCAGCCGCCGCGCTCGCGATGCTGGCTCGCGGTGATGAACCTGCAGGCCTTCTCCGCCGCGGGCCGGAGCCGCGGATCACCCGTCATCCCCACCGCCTCGCAGACCGCGATCGCCGCGATGCCGTGACTGTAGAGCCAGGCGCAGCTGTTGGAGAGGTCGTCGGCGGGAACGTAGAGGTCACCGTTCTCCTTCTGGATGGAAAGCAGATACTCGAGCCCGCGCCGGACCGTGTCGCGGTGCGGGCCGCCGTAGTGATCGTGCCCCGCCCCCAGAAAACTCAAGAGCGCGAGGCCCGTGGCCGCCGTGTCGGACTGCAGGCGCGGTGCGTCTCCCGCCCCGGCGCCGGCGAACCGGCCCAGCGACCAGCGGCCGTCCGGCTGCTGCGAGCGGGCGAGGAACTCGAGGCCCCGGTCCACCAGCCGGTCGGCCGTCTCGGCCGCCGACCCCGGAGCGGACGGGGGCCGGGATTTCGCCCGCAGGGCAAACGCCTCGGCGACGTCACGCACGCGGCCGTCGGTGGGCAGCACCGTCGCCGTCGCGAGCCGCTCCAGCGGTCCCGTCTGCGTCGTGGCCGGCGGCTCGGTCGCGTCGCGACGCGGCGCGGATGCGACCGTGGCGACGTTTGGCACTGACTCCGGCGCCGACAAGGGCACGGACAATTCCTCGTCGTCGGCTTCGGCCAACGCGATGTCGGGTCGAGCGAGAGCGCTGCCCGTTGCGGGCCGGTCGCTACGACCGGGAAGCGGCAGCGGTGTCGCGGTGCCGACGATCGCCGACGGGCCGACGACCGGCGCCGCGACGGGCGCGGCGATCGCGTCGGCCCGGTCGCCCCCCGCGGCCGCCGACGCCACGCTGCTGGCGCGGGAGATCGGCTCCGGGTTTGCCTGCGCGAGCGATGGCAGGCCGCCGGCCGCGGTGTCGCCCGTCCGGGCCGCGCCGACTGCGCCCACCGTCGGGGCGACGGGCCGCGGACCGACCGGCAACGACGCCGGCCCATCCGCGATCGCGCCGGTCGCCGCGCTGGCTCCACCGGAGACGGCCGGCGCGGCCGACGACTGCGGCCGGCCGCTGCCCTGCGGCGCCGGTGCCGGGCCAGGGCGCGAGCCGGATCCCACGACCCGCGGCGCCGCCAGCGCCGCGACCGCGCCGGCGACGCCGCCGGCGGAGGCATCGGCCGTGGACCGGCGGCCGACGCTGGCCGGCTGCGCGACCGGCATGCCGGCGTCCCCCTTCGCGACTCGGGCCGCGGCGCCGCTCGACGCCGCAAGCGCCGCGTCGGCCCGCGGAATCGCCACCAGCCGAGGCGCCTCGCCTTCGCTGCCTGCCCGAGCTGCAGTGGCAGCCGCCGTCCCGCGCGGTGCATCACGCTCCCGCGGCTGCGCGGCCGTCGCGAGCGCGGACGAGGATGAAGATGAGGAAGTCGCGACGGCGGGCGCCGCCACGGGGTCGATCGTGGTGGCGGCGTCGGCACCTGCCGCGATCGTGGCCTGCCGGCCGGGCGACGGAGCGGCCGGCCCGGCCGCCAGATCCGCGGGATCGGTCGAGCGGGGGGCGGTCGTGGCCGGAGCGACCGGCGCCGTCAGCCGCTCGAGAAGCGCTATCTCGCGCGGTCGCCAACGCGAGGTGATCTGGGGAGCGGGGGCCGCGGCCCGCGCCGGCGCGGCCGCAGGCATCGCGGCCGGTGCGGGGGCGACGGCCTGGGAATCGCTCGGGGCGGCGGCCGCGGCGATCGGTTCCACGCGAGCCTGCGGCGCGGCCGCGGCCGGCATCGACTCGCGCGCAGGAGACTGCGTCGGCGCCGGCGCAAGCGCCGTGTCGAGCGGCCGGCTGGGGCGTGCCGCGGGGGCCGCAGGCGTCGGCTGCGGTGCAGGCACGGTCTCCTCCGGACGACGCTCGGCGACCTCGCGGGTGCGTTCCGGAACCGGCGGCGTGCGCTGTGGCTGCGGGGGCGGCACCGGCAGCGGCAGATCGAGCGGCCGCTCGTGGGCCGGGGGCGAGGGGGGCGACTTCTGCACCTGCAGGGGAAAATCGGCCCGGGGCCGCTCCTGCCGCGGCTTCGTCTTCTCCGCTTCGGCAGCCCGCTCGGCGTCGAGCCTGAGCGTGGTGACGGCGAGGCCGCGGGTGAGCAGGAAGTGCAGCAGGAGGCTGGCCGCGGCGGCGGCCAAGAGCCGCCTGCGGTAGGACCCCCGACGCTCGTCGGCCGCACGCCCCGTCACTGGTCGCTCCCGCGTCTCCCTGACTCCTCGTCAGCCGCCGACTGCACCTGGTAGTTCTCGATGCCCGCCTCGACGCAGGCATTCATGGCGCCGACGACGTGCTTGTGGAGCGTGTTTTCGTCAGCGCGGAGGATCACCGCCTGCCGCTCCGGATTGTCGGCCGCCGCCTGGCGCAAAAGCGACGTAAGCTCGTCGAGCGGCACGGGGCGGGCGCCGGCGAAGTAGTTGCCCTCGCGGTCGATGTTGACGACGAACTCGCGCGGCCGGCTCGTGAGCGGCCGGGCGGCGCTGGCGTGCGGCAGGACGACGTCGATCGAGCGGTCGGCCTCATCGAGCTTGCTCGCCACGAGGAAGAAGATCATCAGCAGAAATACGATGTCAATCATCGACGTCATCTCCAGCCCCGTGCCGAGCCGCCCCTTGTCGATGCGGACGCTCATGTCTTGGCCCCCGCCGCAACCCCGGCCGGCGGCACCGCTGGAGGCGCCGCGGGAGGCACAGAGCGGGCCTCGGACGAGAGCTGCGCGGGGCCGAGCCGGCCCTTGTTCTCATACCGCTCGAGGTGCGGCAGGACGAGATCGACGACCTCATCTACCTCGCGGAACCCCTTGAGGATTCGCCCCTCGATGAAGTGGGCGAGGATGGCGGCGGGGATCGCCACGCACAGGCCGGCAAAGGTCGTGATCAGCGCCACGTAGATGCCGTTGGCCAACTCGGCGGCCCGGTTGGCCCCCGCCTCGAGATTCGCCGTGGTGTAGAAGGCGAGGATCATTCCTTGGACCGTGCCGAGCAGGCCGAGGAGCGGCGTCACCGTGACGGCGAGGCTGATGGGCCGAACGTTGGCGTACAGCCGGGAGGCCTCGCGGTCCTTCGTCACCTCGACCGCCCGCTCCAGTTCCGGCACCGGCCGGCCGGTTTTCTCGAGCAGCGCCTCGAGGACGTCGGCCGCCACCGAGGGATGCTGCCGGCAGAGCCGGTAGGCGGCCCGGGGATCGAAGCCGGCCGCGCCGGTGAGCTTCTCCATGCCGGCCTGCAGGCCGCGCGGGAGAATCCGCGACCGGCGCAGGGCGGCGAGCCGCTCGATGGCGAACGTCGCGACGACGATCGACATGCCGAGGATCGGCCACATCAGCAGGCCGCCCTGGAGGAACAGTTGCCAGAGCGTCTGCACGCGTTCAAAGGTCACGGAAGCGGTCACGGGCACGGTCACGAACCTCCGCGGGGTGTGAGAGCCTCGAGCCGCTTGCGGGCCGCGGCGACGTGCTCCGAATCGGGGTAGCGTTCGACGAGTTCGGCGTACAGGCCGCGGGCCTGCTCGGGCTTCTTCAGGACCTCGAAGCACCGTGCCGCCTCGAACGTGGCCTGCGCCTGCCAGGGATGAAACGCGGGGGGCGCCTGCTTCTCGCCAAAACCGTAGGCGACCTTGAAGAACGCCTTGACAGCCTCCTTGTGCGCGCCGCGTTCGAAGAGCACCTCCCCCTCCATGAGCCGGGCGCGGGCGGCGAGCTCCGTCCGCGGCCCGTCGGCGATCGCCCGGTAGCCGGCGAGCGCGTCGTCGAGCCGGCCGAGGTTCTGCCGGGCCCAGGCGGCGGCGTAGCGGGCCTGCGGCGCCAGCGGTGACTGCGGGGCGGCCGCGAGGAACCGTTCGGCGAGGGCCAGGCTCTCCGGCCACTTCTCCTGCCGGGCGGCCGCCTCGGAGGCGCGGATGAACGTGCCGTCGCGAAGCTCCGCGGACGACAGGGAAACCTCGGGGCTGAGGGCCACGGCGAAGGCCTGCTCGGCGTCGGCGGGCTTGCCCTGCTGGAGGAGCGCCTCGCCGAGCAACGCCTGGGCGTCCACCGCGAACGCGCCGCGGGGGGCCGCGGCAACCTGCGCGGCGAAGGCCTGCGCGGCGCCGGCGTGGTCCTTCTGCGTGAGACGCGTCCAGCCGAGCTTGTGCCACGCCTGCTCGACGACGAGGTCGCGGCGGCCGGCGGGCGCCGCCGCGGCCGCGGCGATCGCCCCCTGGTAGGCCTTGGCTGCCTCGTCCCAGCGCTTCTCGCGCCAGGCCGCCTCGCCGCGCTCCAGCCAGGCCTCCGCGGCGTACGCGCTCTTCGGGAATCGGTCGACGAGCGTGGCGAACGTGGCCGCCGCCTCGGCCCCCTTGCCGTCGAGCGTCTCCGCCACACCGAGTTCGAAGAGGACACGGTCGGCAGCCGCGAACTGCGGCTGCTCGGCAAGGAGCCGACGAAACGCCGCTGCCGCCTGGGCGTATTTTTTCGTGCCGGCGAGGCACAGCCCCTGGAGCAGGCGGGCCTCGCCAAGCGCCGCCTGGTCGAGCGGCTTGGCACCGCGCTGCTCGGCGAGCAGCCGCTCCACGTCGGCCAGCGCCGCTTCGTGGTCACCGCGCCGCTGGCGGACGTCGGCCCGGGCGAGCAGGGCCGGCTGCACGGCCGGCGACTGCGGATGTTTCTCCACGAGGTCGGTCCACGCCCGGACCGCTTCGGGCAGCCGGCCGGCCCCCTCGTGGCACCAGCCGCTGGCGAGCAGCGCCCAGCCCGCCCGGGGGCCATCGGGCCGCGCCGCCAGCGACTTGCCGAAGGCGGCGAGCGCATCGTCGAAGCGGCGTGCTTCCTGCCGCAACTGCCCGACCCGAAACCAGGACACGTCGGCATTCTGTCCGGCCGGAAACTGCGCCACGAGCCGCTCCCCCGCGGCGAGCGCGGCGGAGGCGTCGCCCCCGTCGCGCAGGGCCCGCACGGCGAGCAGCAAGGCCTCCTCGCGGCGGCTCCACTGCGGGCTCGACTTTTCGAGAACGGCGAGGAGCGTGGCGGCGTCGGCGGGCCGCTTGAGTTCGACGAGCGCGGTGGCGGCGAGGAACCGGGCCTCGGCCTGCTGGTCTCCCGAGAGCACCGGGATCAGGGGCACGAGGAGGTCGGCGACCCGCTGCCACTGCCGCTCCGCGGCGAGCGCCGCGGCCTCGCGCAGCTGCCAGGACGGTCGCTTCGGGGACCGCTCCGCCGCGGCGACGAGCTCGCGGTAGGCGTCGGCGGCCGCGGCCGTCTTGCCCAAGCCGATCAAGGCCTCGGCCCGCACGGCGCGGACGTCGAGCGCGGTCTCGTTCCCCGGCGTGGAGTTGGTAGCGTGCTTGGCAAGAAAGGCGTCGGCGCGGGCCAGCGCCTGGGCCGGTTGTTGCTGATCGAGAAAGGCGACCGCCGCCATCGACAGCGCGGGGCCGGCCGCGGACGAATCGGGACGCTTGTCGGCGATCGCCGCGTAGGCCGCGGCAGCCTCGGCACGTCGCTCGGGGATCGCCCACAGCGCGTCGGCGCGGTCGAGCTCGAGCTTCGGCACGAGTACCGGATCGGCGTCCTTGCGGCCGGCGATGGCGGTGAGCGCCTTGGTGGCGATGTCGAGCGCCCTGGCAGGCTGCTTGGCGTCGAGTTCGAGCAGGGCGAGGCGGTGCGCCGCGTCAAAGGCTTCCGCGCCGGCCCCGGCGACGGCCTTCTCCAGCAGCGGTCGGGCATCGGCCGGGCGGCCCGCCTCCATGAAGCCGCGGCCAGCGGCCACGGTCGCCCGGGCGGCCAGCGGCGAGGTGGCGTGGTCGCGGGCCAGCCGCGCGAACGCGTCGGCGGCCCCGGCCCAGTTCTTCTGCTTCCAGCGGGCGTTGCCCAGCCGGTCGAGGGCCTCCGCGGCACGCGGGCCAGCAGCGGCGGCGACCGGCTCCAGCACCTTCTCGGCGACGGCGGGCTGGTCGGTGGCGAGCGCCACGTCGGCCCGCCACAGGGCGACGTCGTCACCGAGCGCGTGCTTGGGAAACGTGGTGGCGAAGCGTTCGAGCGTGATCGCGGCCTCGGCCCGCTTGCCGGTCTCGGCCTGGCCGACGCCGAGCGCGTAGAGGACCTCGGCCATGCGCTGCGAGTCGGGATGCGCCTTCACGAACGTCGTCCAGGCCGCCAGCGCCTCGTCGCGCTTGCCCGCCTGCCACAGCGCCTCGCCGAGGAAGTGGGTGGCGTCGGCCGCCTGCGGCTGCCCCGGCGATATGTCGAGGAACTCGCGCAGGTCAGCGGCGGCGGCAGCGTAGGCCGCAGGGGAGGGGGCGGCCTGCGCGGCGACGAATGCCCCGCGGCCGAGCTCCCAGCGGGCGAGCGCCTTCGTGGCCGCGTCGGCGGGGCTCGAGACCACGTCGCGGAGCGTCTTGGCAGCCGCGGGCCACTGCTCGCTCTTGAGCTGGCAGATGCCGAGGTAGTAGCGGGCCTTGAGGGCGAGCGGATCCTGCGGATGGTCCTTCTGCAGCGCCTGCCATTCCTCGGCGGCGAGGTCCCAGGCCTCGCGATTCTGCAGGGCGGCGGCGGAGGCGTAGGCGGCGCGGGCCGCATCGCTCGACTCCGGATCGGCGGCGCGGGCCGGCGCGACGAGGCTCAGAAGGAGCCAGAACCGAAAGATCCAGAACCGAAAGATCCAGGACCGGAGACCAAGCCAGGACACGAGGGAGCGTGAGGGGTAGCGCGAGACCAGGCAGCCGGCGACAGGACGGACGGTCCGTGAATCCTTGCGATGCATGGCATGACCTCCCGTGCGGGCGACCCCGAAGAAAGTCTACGAAAAAACCGCGGCGTCCACAGGGGACGCCGCGGCTTTCGTCATGTCGTCGAGTCGTCTTCGAACAGCGATCACGCTCGGCCCGATTGAGGACACCCTGATCAGGCGGTGTGCCGCGATCCGGAGCGGCGAACCCTCCGCCGGACTTCGAGGCCGGCGAGCGCGGTCAGACCGATGCCGGCGAGGGCCAGCGTCGAGGGCTCGGGGACCGCAGTGATGCTCATTGCAGCCTTGTCGGAGAAGAAGTCCCCCGAGGACCAGTTTGCCCCGGCATCGTCAGAGTACCGGGACTTGGGGCTCGTGGTCGCCCAGCCGCTGGAGTTCTGGGCAGCCAAATCATTGAGCCCAGCATTCGCCGTCCAGATGAAGCCACCACCCACGTCCGGGGTCGAGACAACGACCCAGTACGAGGAGCCGGACGTCAGTTGCTGGTCGAAATTGAACGTGTAAAGCGACGGGGTGTTAATTCCCGAAATCGCCAAGGTGCCTGAAGCCAGTGCCGCACCGGTCGGCGCTGAACCGGAACTCGCGAAGAGTTGCACGCGAGCATTGTTTCCGTCGCTGTCCAGCAGGCCGAGCGTGACGGAGGTCAACCTATCGTTTACGCCCCCCACCGTGAAACCCTGAGCAGCGTAGTTGGAGTCCGACACGCCAGGACCGGCTCCCGCAAGTGCGGCTGAGCCCGAAGTGCCCAGATTGCCGAAGACGACCTCGGCACGAGCCGGAGCGGAGGCGAGCAAGGCGACCAGACCGACGGCGGCGCAGGCCGCGCGGCGGGTGAAGAAACCGAATACGTTCGACGACATGGAGCGACTCCTTTTCGAGGTTGAAAGTGAACCGATGTGAGACAAGACCTTGGACACGAGATTCGTTCGTTTGCTGACGCTGGGGACTCCACGCTGGAGAACCCAACCTCGTAGGACGGCGGAGGAATATGCGAACCCCGTGCCAATCGCCGAAACGTTTTTCAGGGTTTGCACGGGGAACACGTTAAAAGCCGCTTAATCGCTTGAATTTTGAGGATCGGTTGAGGATGAGAGGTCGAGCCGCTCAGGCCGGCTTTCGCGTTTCCAATCCCTCACCGTTCCGGGAATCACCACATTCGTGAGCCGTCTCACCAAAATGGTGAGAACCCGCTCGATGCCGGTCGCAGACCACACAGGCCAGCCACCTCCGCTCCCAGGGGGAGAGAGGGGGCAGAACAGGCGAACGCCACTGCGGGGTCGAGAGCCGATAAAAACAGTTCAAAAGCCTGAAAACAGGCCTAATCAACGCTGGGAAGGGCGCTGATCCGGGGAGGGCAGGACAAGTTCAGACGTGAGGGCAACAGCCACAGTGACCATGGAGCGTTCCTTTCGAAAAACAGGGACAAAACCGTCAAAAAAGGCCCATCTGCGAGCGTCAAACCAATCTTTTCCGGCGAGCAGCCGCCGGCGGGGCCGACCGGCATGCAGGCCGTGGTGAAGGGCGACCTCAGGGCTGCCTTTCACAGGGAGAAAACAAATGCAGATGCCGTGCCAAATTCGAAAAGACTTTGGTTCTTCCTGTAAAAAGGCCGAAAACCCTGCTGTTTCGCGATACATGGGGGCCGCATGCACATCACCATCTTGGATGGTTGGACGACGAACCCCGGGGATGTCTCGTGGGAGGCCCTGGAACGCCTCGGATCGCTCACCGTCCACGAACGGACGGCGGCGGTCGAAGTGGTCGGCCGGAGCGCGACGGCCGACTGCCTGCTGACGAACAAGGTCCCGATCGACGCCGCCACGATCGCGGCCCTGCCGCGGCTGCGGTACATCGGTGTCCTCGCCACCGGTCACAACATCGTGGACGGGGGAGCGGCCCGGGCGCGGGGAATTCCGGTGTGCAATGTGCCGGAATACAGCACACCGAACGTGGCCCAGGCGACGTTCGCACTGCTCCTCGAACTCACCAACCGGGTCGGCCACCATGCGGCGACCGTCCGGGCGGGCCGCTGGGCTGCCTGTCCCGATTTCTGCTACTGGGACGGGGACCTGGTGGAACTGTCCGGGCTGACGCTCGGGATCATCGGCTACGGCCGGATCGGCCGGGCGGTAGCGGCAGTCGGCCGGGCCTTCGGGATGCGGATCCTGGCCCACAGGCTCACGCCGTGGACCGGACCGGAGGCCGCCGAACTCGACACCCTCCTGCTGGAGAGCGACGTCGTCAGCCTCCATTGCCCGCTGACGCCGACGACCGCCGGGATCATCGGCCGGGAGAACCTTGCCAAGATGAAGCCGACGGCCTTTCTTCTCAACACGTCCCGCGGCCCGCTCGTCGACGAGGCCGCCTTGGCTGACGCCCTCAACTCCGGCCGGCTGGCGGGGGCGGGACTCGACGTGCTTTCATCCGAGCCGCCTTACCCCTCGAATCCGCTGCTTGCCGCCCGCAACTGCGTGATCACGCCCCACGTCGCCTGGGCCACGCGGAACGCCCGGCGACGACTGATCGAGACCAGCGCCGAGAACGTGCGGGCGTTTCTCGCCGGCCGCCCGCAGCACGTCGTGAACGGCTGAGGCGGCTTGGCTTGGCTTGGCTTGGCTGGGCTTATTTTCGCGCCGTCGCAGCCGACACAGCGTCTGCTCCGGCTTGCAGGTTTTCGCGCCGTCGCAGCCGACATAGCGTCTGCTCCGGCTTACGGTCGCCGGGCGGAGCCCGGCTCCACGCAAGCGATGACCGCCCCGTTGGAACCACTCTCCGCAGCCGTGGGATCGGCGGAAGCTCGAGGAGCGTGAGGCTTGGCTGGCTTATTTTCGCGCCGTCGCAGCCGACATAGCGTCTGCTCCGGCTTACGGTCGCCGGGCAATAGCCCGGCTCCACGCAAGCGATGACCGCCCCGTTGGAACCACTCTCGTCGCAGCCGTGGGATCGGCGGAAGCTCGAGGAGCGTGAGGCTATCCTGCCTCAGCGACGAGACTTCCGCCGTCCCACGGCGGGTTGGGCTGTGGGACGCCGCCGTCCCACGGCGGGTTGGGCTGTGGGACGCCGCCGTCCCACGGCGGGTTGGGCTGTAGGACGCCGCCGTCCCACGGCGGGTTGGGCTGTGCAGCGTTCAGCAACGCCTAGCGAGCACGGCCGGCCAGCCGCCTGAAAAACGGCCGCAACTGCTGCTCGATTTTCCGGCCGCCTGCGAAGACAGTCCTCACCACGCCCTTCGCCCCGACCCCGATTCCACGCAGCGCCGTGCTCTCGGGGATGAAGTGCCGGGTGTGTTCCGGCCCGATGCCCAGCGTCGTGGCGGAAGAAAAGCAGTTGACCCGCGGCGGCAGCCCCCGATTGCGGAACTCCCACGCCAGCTCCACGTCCTCCCACTGGTTCCAAAACAGCAGGTCGTTGAGGCGGATTGCCCGCAGGGTCTCCGTCTTGGCCACCAGCAGGCCGCCGTTGATGTACTGGCCAGGACGGAGCGTGTCGTAGTCGCGGCAGTCGATCGACCGGCCGCAGCCCAGGATCGTCCCCTGGGCCGCGACGTAGGCGGGGAAGTGTGTGCCGCAGACATAGCGCTGCGGAACCGTGACGAGGTCGAAGTCGTGGCCGAACCGGGCAAAGCCCACGAAGAACCCGGGGTCGAGCCGGTACCGATCGTGCACGATGAGAAGGTTGGCATGGCGGGCACGGGCCGCGATGTCGTTCTTCTTTCGGGAGATCTCCGCGAGGTGGTCCCGGTATCCAGGGTCGTGGCAGGTCACGTCATAGGGCTCGTAGGCGGGATCGGCCGGACCCCAGACGAGGATCTCGTGCCGGTGGTCGGGGTCCTGCTCGCGGACCGAGCGGCAGAACTCAACCACCTGCCCGACCCGGGTGCCCCGCGTCTGCACCGCACACGTCCAGGCATCGCTGCGCTGCCGCTCCATGCCCGACCGCTCGACGCCGAAGACCACCGTGAAGGCGTCGTCGGCAGTCTCCTGCTCGACGACGACACGGGTGTCGTGCCGGCGGCCGAGAAGGTGCTTGAGGCCGACGATACTGAAGTCCGGCAGACTGCGATCGATGCGGACGACCAGCCGGCCACGTTCCCCGATCAGGCGCACGAGTTCGTCGATGAGGAGCTCGTGTTGGCCCGGGCGGAGGCCGGCCAGCGCGTCCTCGTAGCACCAGACCACGTCGTAGCGGCCATGATGGACCGCCGCGGCGCGCAGGTTCGTGGCACCGCGCAGCGGCAGGCCGACGAAGTCGTAGGGTGGATGCTCGCCGATCCACGCCTGCCGGCCCGGCATGCGGGCGAGGTGCTCGAGTTCGCCGGCGATCGCTGTCGGCGTCGCTGCCATGCGTCTGTTTTCCGGGGACTCAGGCGACGCGGGGCAGGGCGCGGAAGCGATCGACCGCCTCGATCGCCCGGCGGCAGGCGGGATTCGGCTCGAAGGCCAGCAGGTCGGCCGGGATGCCCATGCCATACATGCCGTCGCCCTCGGCGCCGACGTTGACGTAGGAGATCCTCCGGCCGTCGGCGATCAGCTGGTTGTAGACGGGGGCGACGTAGAACTCGCCGTTGACCCGCAGGTCGTGCTCGATCATGCGCTCGGCGGCAGCCACGAAATCGCTGCCGCGACGGAAGTTGTAGATCCCGACCGTGGCCTCGGTGGAGATCACGCGCTTCTCGACCACCTCGGTGATCAGGCCGGCGTCGTCGAACCGCACGTACGACCACTTCGGGTCGTTGGCCGTCATCGTCATGATCAGGCCGTCGAGCCGGCGCGACTCGAGGGCAGCGAGGTAGTCGTCGACGGGATGGTCGACCCACTGGTCGCTGTTGGCGATCATCAGCCCGTCGCCGTTGTCGATGTGCTCGCGGGCGAGGAGCACGGTGCAGGCCGCCCCCTGGGTGACGCCCGCGACCGGCACGATGCAGCAGCTGGGGGCGAGCTCGCGGAGCGTCCGCTCCATCGCGAACTGGTCGAGGTGCTCCTGCTGGCAGAGAAACACGAAGCGGTGCCGCTGCCGAGGGCGGAGGTTGGCGATCACCAACTGGATCATCGGCACGCCGTGCACCGGGATCAGCGGCTTGGGGAGCGTGTAGCCGGCGGTCGCGAAGCGGCTGCCGCGGCCCGCCATTGGAACGACGATCTGAAGCATCGAGGATTCCTTTCCTGTCGTGTGTCCTGTCGGTGACCGTCCCCGGCCCGGCCATCCATGGCCCGGCCCCGCTCGGGGCGGCGTTCAGTCGGGATACTTGTCGCCTTTCACGCTCGGCCTCTTGACGACCACCGTGAGCGTCGCCTCGAGGGCCTCGAAGTCGGTCGACTCACCGGGCTGGAGGTGGACGATCGTGCCCGACTCCACGATCCGGTCCCCCATCCGCGCCCGTCCGGTCACCACCACCGTCACCTCTTCGGCGACCTTGTGGTGATGGCGTGGCTCGCGGGCGCCGGCGGGATACGCCTTGACGGCGACTTCACAGTCGGCGGTGCGGACGACCGTCGGAGAGAAATCCCCGACGAACCAGCCGCCCTGCATGTCGGACAAGCGGTGGAACTCCATGACGGGTAGTCTAGTGCCCCCCCCGCCGATCGCTCCAGACCGGTTTTTGCCCGGATCCCGGCTCCTGCCCGGCTTGCCGTCGGCCGGGCGGGGCGGCCGCGGTCGGGGCGGGAACCGGGATGGGATTTCCCGTGGACACCCCGAGGCGCAATCCCTATCTACTCTCCCAGCCCCGGCACCCGTCGGGGCACGGTCGTGGAGACGGTCCGCGTGTTCGCTGCCCAGCCGGCCGCCGAAGCCCTCGTCCTCGCCCATCGCGGGCTGTGGCGGGAGCGCGCGCACGGCAACACGCCGGCGGCCCTCGAGGCCGCGCTTGTGGCGGGGTTCGGCGTGGAGACGGACGTGCGCGACTGCCGCGGCGAACTCGTCATCAGCCACGACATGCCGACCGGCCGCGAGCAGCGGTTCGAAGACTTCCTCGACTGCTACGTGGCCACGGGGAGCACGGCGCCGCTGGCGATCAACGTCAAGGCGGACGGCCTCGCCGCGCCGATCCGCGCGGCGCTGGATTCCCACGGCATCGACGATTTCTTCTGCTTCGACATGTCGGTGCCCGACGCCCGCGGCTACGCCGCGCTGGGAATGCGGTTCTTCGCCCGGCTCAGCGAACTAGAGCCGCGGTCGCCCCTCGCCGACCGGGCGGACGGCATCTGGCTCGACGCCTTCGAGGGGACGTGGTTCGACGCGGCCCTGATCCGGGAGTGGCTCGACCGCGGCCGGGACGTGTGCGTGGTGTCGCCCGAACTGCACGGCCGGCCTCATGAGCCGCTCTGGGCGCTGGTGCGCGGCTGCCTGTCGCCGCCGGGCGGCGTGGCCGGACGGCTCATGCTCTGCACCGACCTTCCCGAGGAATTCGTGGGAGTGAATGCATGACGATCAAGGCGGTGGTTTTCGACATGGACGGCGTCCTGATCGAGGCCAAGGATTGGCACTACGAGGCGCTCAACCAGGCTCTCGGCCTGTTCGGCTTCGGCATCAGCCGGCAGGACCACGAGCAGCGGTTCGACGGCCTGCCGACGCGGACGAAGCTCCTGTCGCTGTCGCAGGAATCGGCGCTCCCCGTCTCGCTGCACGGCTTCATCAACCGCATGAAGCAGCACTACACGGCGGCCCTCGCCCGCCAGTACCTAACGCCCAACCCGCTCCACCTCTACGCCCTCAAGTCGCTGCGGTCCGAGGGCTTCCGGCTCGGCGTCGCCTCCAACTCGATCCGCAGCACGATCGAACTGATGCTGTCGCTGGCGGGGCTGATGCCGTTCTTCGACTTCGTCCTCAGCAACGAGGACGTGCAGCACCCCAAGCCGTCCCCGGAGATCTATCTCAAGGCCATGACGCTGGCCGACGTGGCCCCGGAGGAGTGTCTCGTGCTCGAGGACAACCCGTTCGGCTGGCAGGCGGCCGAGGAGGCGGGTGCCCACGTCCTCAAAATCGGCGTCGTCAACGATGTCAACTACGGCAACATCCGCCGGACCATCGAGGCGATCAATACCCGCCCGGCCGCGACCACGTGTCCGTCCCTGCGGCGGGTCGCCTGACCCGCGATGCTCAGGGCGGGGCCGGGGGCAGGGCCGGGGGCAGGGCCGGGGCCGGGGGCAGGGTGAGCTTGGAGTTCGCGGTGAGGGCCGCGCGGCCTGCCGGAGAGAGCTTCTTCAGTCGCTTGAGCGACACCGGGCCGGCAGCCTTGGAGAGCGCAGCGGCGGTGTCGTCGCCGAGTTCCTCGAGGCCGTCGAGGAGGAGAGGTCCCTCGCGGGCGGCGAACGCCGTGGCCGCCGGGACGGAAAGCGAGTTGAGTCCCGACAGGTCGACCTTGCCTTTGTGGGTTGCCAGGGCCACGGCGACGTCGTCGGAGATCGTGGCGAGCTTCTTGAAGCTGACGTCACCGCCCTGGGCGGCGTACTTGGCGGCCAGCGCCGCGGAGGTCAGCGACGTCAGGCCGGGGAGTGGCTTGAGGTTGTCCTTGCTCTCGGCCAGCGCCCGGGCGACGTCGTCGCTGAGTTCGGTGACGCCGAGACCGCCGTGGAGAGTGGCGGGGCCGACGACCAGCACGGCGAACTCCGGCACACTGAGCTTCCGGAGGCCGCCGAAGTCGATCGCCGGGCATGGGCCGGTCTTCATCTGCGCGGCGAAGGCCCGCGCCGCGTCGTCGGCGAGTTCCGGCCCGAACATGCGGATGTCGAGGATGCCGCGGGTCTTCGCCAGCGCCGTGGCGGTGGCGGGTGACATCGTCTTCAGGCCCCACATCCGCATGTTGGTGAACTGGCTCGCCAGCGCGGTGGCCGCCTCCGGCGAGATCGACTCCAGGCTGTGCATGGCGAAGCCGTGGCGGCTGCCCACGACCGCCGCCGCGGCCTCGGGGGAGAGTTCCGTGAGACCGATGTCGATCCAGCGATAGCCGAGGTTCTTGTCCTGCAGGTCGACCGGCGGATTGAGGGCTCGGGCGATCTCGGGGCTGATGCGGCGTACGCTGCCGAGCGAGACGACGGTCTGCTTCCCGATCCGCTCGGCCAGCGGAAGCGATGTCAGGCTCGTGAGCGCGTCGAGCCGCGTGATGCCAGCGCGTTTGGCGAGCGCCGCCGCCGCCTCGTCGGAGAGTTCCCTGACGCCGAGGAAAAGCGTGCCGGGAAACGGGGCGAGGGCCGCGGCGACGTCCGGCGCGATCGTCGTGACCGCCGGCAGGGCAAGGTCGCCGGGGTGCGTGGCGAGGGCTGCGGCGACGGCGGGCGTGAGCGTCGCGAGTTTGGCGAAGCTGAGAGCCCCCTCGTGCTTCGCGAGGGCCGCAGCCGCCTCGGCTCCGAGCTCTGTCAGGGCAGCGAACCGCAGTTCGGCCTTGGCACCGGCGAGGATGGCGGCAACCTCGGGGGAAAGTTCCGTGACCGCCAGCGCCAGCGGCTTGCCCTGCTTGATGAGTTCGGCGGCCTGCTCGGCGCTGATCGACTTGAGCCGGGTGGGATCGACGTTCTGGCCGTTGCAGACGGCCCGCGGGCCCACGGCCAGGCCGACGACGAGCGGCGCGACAGTCATGAGCCAACGGAATGACGGGCAGGGGGCGAGCATGACGACCTCCGGGGGATGGAGCGGATCAGGGGGCGGCAGGTGCCGGCAGGCTGATGCGTGGATTCGACCCGATGGCCGAGCGGGCCGCGGGGGAGAGTTTCGTGAGCCGCTTGAGCGACACCGAGCCGACCGCCTTGGAGAGCGCCGCGGCGGCGTCGTCGCCGAGTTCCTCGAGGCCGTCGAGCAGAAGCGGACCCTCGTGCGCGGCGAACGCCGTGGCCGCCGCGACGGAGAGCGACCGCAGGCCGGAGAGATCGACCTTGCCCTTATGGGTCGCCAGGGCTGCGGCCACGTCGTCGGGAATCGTGGCCAGTTTCTTGAAGTTCAGGTCGCCACCCTGGGCGGCGTACTTGGCGGCCAAGGCCGCCGAGGTCAGCGACGTCAGGGAGGGCAGCCCGTTGATCCTGTCCTTGCTTTCGGCCAGGGCGCGGGTGACGTCGTCAGTGATCTCGGCGACGCCGCCGAGCTGGCTGTGGTTTCCGTGCCCCTCACGACGCAGGGCGGCCACGGCGAGTGCCGGCGACGAGAGCTTCTTCAGCCCATTGAGGTCCACCATCCGGCACGGTTGCTTCGACATCTGCGCTGCGAACGCCTCGGCCGTGTCGTCGGGGAGTTCGGGGCCGAACATGCGAATGTCGAGGAAGCCTGAGCCATTCGCCAGCGCCGTCGCGGTGGCGGGGGAGATCGTCTTCAGGCCCCAGATCCGCATGTTGATGAACGGGCCGCCCGTCATGGCGGCGGCCGCCTCGGGCGTGATCGATTCGAGACTGTGCATGCCGAACCCGTGGCGGCTGGCGACGATCGCCGCGCCGGCCTCGGGGGAGAGTTCCGTGAGCCCGATGTCGATCCAGCGATAGCCGAGGTTCTTGTCCTGCAGGTCGACCGGCGGGTTGAGGGCCCGGGCGATCTCTGGGCTGATCCGGCGCACGCCGCCGAGCGACACGACCGTCTGCTTGCCGATCCGCTCGGCCAGCGGCAGCGACGTCAGGGTCGTGAGCGCGTCGAGACGGGTGATGCCGACCCGCTTGGCAAGCGCCGCCGCCGCCTCGTCGGAGAGTTCCTTGACCCCGAGGGCGAGTGTGCCGGCGAACGGGGCGAGGCCCGCCGCGGCGTCCGGCGTCAGGGACGTGAGATTCGGCAGATGGAGTTCCGCCTGCGAGCCGGCGAGAATGGTGGCGACGTCCGCGGAGAGTTCCTTAACCGCCAGCCGCAGCGGCTTCCCCTGCTTGACGAGATCCGCCGACTGCCTGACGAGCTCCGTAGCCAGTTCGGCCGTGATCGCCTCGAGCTGCGTCGGGTCCTTGGCCGGCGCCGCCGGGGCGGTCTGCAGGCCCCAGGCACCGATCAGGGCGAGGAGGAGGATCGACGGGGCGAGACGCAGGGCGGCCCGGGTGGCGTTCATCGCGGGGCTCCGGAAGGCTCGTTCTGCACGCGGCCAGACCAGAATACCCTGCCGCCCGGCAGGGGACGAGCCGGCCCGGGCACCAGCGGCAGTGCCACGGTCGCCTCGCCGCTAGCGAGGTCGATCGCGGCGGCGCCGTGGCCGATCGTGGCCGCGGTCAGGTCGGTGCTTTCGGCATCGATGTCAACGATTATGCCTGACCTTTTGCAAGAACGATTATGCCTGTCCTTTTTTGGATTTTTTTTTCTACCCCGCCGGTGTACGTCCCGCCGCTGACACGGTCGCCCGTGCCGAACGTGAGCTTTGTGACCCGACCCTCGGGATCGGTGACGCCGTCGAGCCGCTGCGCCGGGCCGGCATACGTAAACGTCGTCTTGATCCCGCCCGGCTGATTGGAGCCCGGATCGGGTTCGGTGATCGACTGCAGGCTGTCGCCGACCACCGACACGCTCGTCATCCGCCCCGCATAATCCACGATCGCCGAGAGCGACTTGCCGGTGTAGCGATAGGTCCAGCGCAGGCCCCCCTGGGTCGTGATCGTCTCGACTTCATCGGCGACGCCATCGAGATCCTTGTCGGCGTAGGCGAATTCGACGCGGTTTTCATTGCGGTCGGTCGTGCGCTGGAGTAACCCCTGGGCGTCGAACCGGTAGCGGGTGCCGGTCTTGGCGAGGAGCGTGAAGTCGCCGGCGGCGGGGGCGTTGCCGCCCTGGCCCGCATAAAACCCGTTCGCGTTATCGAGCGCCCCGGCGTCGAGCTGATTGAAACACCCCACGGGCGTGGTGAACGTCCAGTTCTGCACGGCCATCACGGCGTCGGCGACGACGAGGCCGTTGGCGAAGACGGGCTGGCCAGAGCTGCCGGTGTGGGAGGTGGCCACGTCGATCGTGACCGGCGATGCGCTCGACACATGAAAAAACCCGAGGCTCCGCCACTGGACGCCGTAGGCGTCGAGTTCGCCGGGCACGTACCGCTGGTTCACGACGATCGTGGTCGTCGTGCCGACGCCGGTCACGGGCCGGGCGCCGGAGACGGTGTAGGCGGCATTGGTCGCCCGGTCGGCGCCGGGGACCCACGTGGCGAAGAGCTGATAGGTCGTGCCGTCGCCGCGGACGAGCGTCATGCCGTTGCCGGTTGCGGCGCCCGGGGGCGCGAGCCGCGACGTGGGCGTGGACAGGGCGCTGCCGGGCGACGCCGACCGCATCACCGGCGAGATGCCGTCACCCGGCACGAGCCGGTCGAGCAGCGGCAGCCACCAGCGCTGGCCGAACTCCGTCTCGCCGAACGTCTCTTGGACACGGTTCACGATCTCCGTCGCGCCGCGGATCGTGCGGACGCGGCCTTCAGCGTCGCGGAGGACGATGTCGTACTCGTAGCGGCCGGTGGAGAGCTTGCTCCTGATCTCGTCGCTGCCGAGGAGCACGAACCGGACGGTCGCGCTGCCCGGCACGCCGGTAAACGCGACGTCGCCGGAGGCGATCCCGCCGAATGTCAGCGTGGCGGTTACGGTGCCGGCGGCGGCCAGCGGCAGTTGCGTCTCCAGGGCCACGATCGGCCGCAGGTTGTCGTTGCTCGTGTACTGCGGGGCGAAGCCCCCGAGCACCACCGGCAGCGAGACGGTCGCCTCGCCCGTGGCCAGATCGATCGCGGCGGCGCCGTGGCCGACCGTAGAGGCGGTCAGGCCCGTGCTTTCGGCATCGACGTTGCGCGAGAGCAGGCCGCCGATCGATTCATCGTCGAGGATCGTGACGTCGGCCGAGGCAAGGCTGACGCAGTAGGGCGTGCCGCCGGCGGGGGCGGGGAGCAGCGCGATCCGCACCGTCTCGTCCCATTCGAGGAGCGCGTCGGGCTGGACGGCGAGCCGGATCGCCACGCTCGACTTGCCGGCGGGAATCGTCACCTTGCCCTCGCCGGCAGCCGAGAGCGAAAGCGGCACGCCGCCGACGGAGAGGGTGTAGTCGGAGGTGAGCGTCGCCCGTGTGAGCGGTGTCGGCAGGCTCGCCGCCACCTGGAACGCAACCGTCAGGTCTCCCGTGACGTTCCCCTCGCCGCGGCTGATCACGAACTCGCCCCGGTCGGGGCCGAGGCCCGGGTCCTCCGATGCGATCGCGTCGGTTGCGGCAATCGACACCTGCCGTGGGCCGATGACGACGTTGTTCGACCCCAGGCCGTTGAGCGACAACGTCACCGTGTCGCCGATCGAGCCCACGCCCGCCTTCCCCGGGAAGAACAGGTTGTAGACGGAGCCGTACAGCCGCGGGATCGCCGACATGTCCATGAACATCTGGTAGGTGTTGGCACCGGTCTGAGCGAACGCCCGGAAGGCGAAGTCGTAGCTCGTGCCGCTGCCGATGCCGCCGGGAAGGAGGACGGTGTCGTTGGGACCGCCGTAGAACGTTCCCTGGCCGGCCTGGACGCTGATCACCGAGCCGCGCCAGGAGTTGGCGCCCTCGAACTGGACGGTGAAGTCGCCCCGTTCGGAGAACGAGCTGAAGCTCGTGCGGCCATCGACGCCGCCGACCGAGGAGGCGGGGCAGTAGCTGTCGTTGTCGAGGTCGAAGCGGAGCGTGGGCTTATTGACCGATGAAAATAGATTCATGAGCAGCTGCGACAAATCCCCGTCGCGATGCAACGGCAGACGATGAATGGGTTATTCATGCCTCAATAAAGCCGGCGACGCTGCCGCCGCTCACCACGCGGACGCCCACGCCGAGAATCGGGTTGCCGTCCGCGAAGGCCCCCGCGGAGACGGCCACCTTGCCGAACGGAGTGTATGCGAGCCGGCCCGATGAAAAGCCGGTCGCCGCCGGCTCGACGGCCTGCACGGGATTGCCGGTGATCGTGTTGCTCGACTTACTTATTGAACGCGAACGACGTCGTGTAGACCTCGTACACCTCCGATGTGCCACCGGAGCCGTACACGCCGAGCTGGTTCGAAAAGCCCCGGCTCGTCCAGCCGTTCCACGACAGGCCGCCGTTGATGTCCACGCCGGCGAGCATGCGCCGCGATTCGAGCGGCTCGGCGCCGATCGCGCGGCCGCGACGCCGGCGGCCGGGCCGCGGGACTGGCCGCGGCCGCCAACGGTGTCAGCGGCCGGCAGGGGCCGGGGTCGGCTGCGGTTCGACCGCCGTCTTGCCGCGGCGGGTCGCGGTGACCGTCACCCCGCCGCCGACGGGAACGACCTGCTGGCCGGCGACCAGTTCGGCCGTGAGCGACAGCGCCACCGAGTCGCCGTCGGCGTCGAGCCCGCCCTGCTGGAGGAGGGCATCGAGGTAAGGCTTGATCGCGCCGCGGAGCGTCTTGTCGGTAGCCGGTCGCGACGTGTCGCCCACGAAGTTTCGCAGGTCGGCCCCGGCGATCGTGTAGCGGGCATGGCGGGTGTCGAAGGACGGGTCGTCAAAGGAGAGCGTCGCCGCGACCGCGCCCGTCCGCTGGTCGCGGAGCAGCATGCGCAGCATCGCCTTGGCCGGCGGCACGAACGACTCCGGCGCGGGAATCGTCAGGGCGTCGCAGTCGCCGGCGAAGAACTCGTCCACCCGGGCCGACTCGCTGCGCGCGGCCGTCGTCTTCGTGACGGTGAACGTGAGGGCCAGCGTGCAGGCGGGGTCGAAGGCGAGGCCGCCGGCGCGGGCGACGGGCCGGCGGACCACCGGCACGAGGAGATGGCTGCTGACGCCGTAGGGCGTGGCGAGGTGGATCGTCACCCACTCCCGCCGGTTGCAGTCGGAGCTGCCAGTGCCGCAGGGGGCAGAGGCGGACTGGTCACAGGCGACACAGGCGGGCACGGGCAGCGGGCCGATGGCGGGAGTGGCCTGCAGTGATTGCGGGAGCGATGGGGCAGACGGCGGGGCCGGCGCGGGAAGCGGCTCGGCGGCGGCCGCCAGCTGCAGCGGGCCGCCAGGCCCCTGCATGCCGAGGCCGTCGGGCGTGGGGCAGGGGACGATCGTCGCCACGCCGGCCGGCACCTCGACGCGCAGCACCTCGGGCGACAGCGGCGTGAACCGGGCCGGCCGTCCTCCCGCCACGACCGCCGTATCGTGGACGCTGAACCCCTTGCCGACGAGAAACAGCGTCGTCGCCGACGTCGGGTCGATGCCCGGACCGCCGTACCAGCCGAGCAATTCGGGGGCGAGGTCGGTGACGCCGGCCGTGAACAGCTCGAAGCCGCCGGCGGTGTTCTCGTGGGGGATCTGCGCCTGCATCGTCTGCAGTGGCAGCTCGCGGTCGAGCTGCTCGACGCGGCGCAGCAGCCGGGGGATCTCGCCGTCGCGATACTGTTCCCCGCAGACGGCGCAGGCGGCGGCCGCGGCATGCATCCCCTTCACCGTCCGGGAGAGGGCCAGCGTGTCGCGGATGTCGGGCGCCGCCCCACGCGGATGCCCGAGCGCGAACCAGGTCGTGCTCACGTCGAGGGTCAGCCAGGGGACGAACGACGGCATGACGATGATCGCCGTGCACTCCCGCATCCCCGGCTCGAGCTCGCGCTGGGCGAGGTCGGCGGCGCCGGTCGGCCCGCCGCGGATCGTCTCGCCGAGCGTCGCCAGCGTGCCCCGGGTGGGAGGCGTCTGGACCCGCGGATAGAACCGCCAGCCGAACGTGTCGGCGCCGTGCGCGAAGCCGACGGCGGTGCGGTTGAGCGCGACGACGGCCATGTCTGTCTCCAGCCGCCGGGTGTGGCGGGCCAGCGCCTGGGCGTTGAGCCGGCCGGTCGCCGCCGCCGCCGCCAGCGCGATCTGCAGCTCGCGGCGCCGGGCGAAGGAGTCCTCGACGTTCTGCTCGTCGGTCACCGGATCGAGGGCGAAGACGCGGATCGGCCAGCGGCAGCGGACGTAGTCGTTGAATGCGGCCCGGGCCTCCGGCGCCGGATCGGGGCCGAAGAACGGTCCGGCGTAGCCGGCCGCAGGCCGCCCCTGGCAGCGGGCGCCGCAGGCGACGCCGACGTCCTCGACGAGCCGGTCGTTGAGCAGCGCGCTCTCCACGAGGATCGCCCAGGCGAGCACCGCGGTGGTCGTCCGGCAGAGCGCCGGCAGGGCGTGGTCGGCCTCGCCGCAGGGGGCGGACGAGTCCGACGCGGCGGCCGGGACAGGAAGGTGGAGGAGCGGCTCGACGTCACCGCCGGCGCCGCTGCCGAGCGCGGCGAAGAACCGGCGCCGAACCGCCGCCACCGCGGCGACCTGCCGGCCGCGGACGAGGGCCGCCAGGTTCCAGCCGGGCAGCTCCTGCCAGACGTGCCTGCGCCCCTCGACGGCGAGAAAGTCCCAGGCGGCCTGCAGTTCCCCGGCGAGGTGGCTGCGCACGTCGAGGTAGCCGATGCAGGGTTGGTTGGCCGGATGACCGCCGAGGGCGGCGCGGGTGTCGCGGACGAGGACCGCGATCTGCTCGATGCCGGCGACGTCGGCGAGCTGCGTGAACGGGAGCGGCAGCCGGGCGCGGCGGGCGTTCACCGCCGGGGCCGTCGCCGGGACCACGGCCGGCAGCTTGTCCCGAAGCGCCCGGGCCGCGGCCAGCACGCCCTGCCGGGCCGCACCGCGGTCGGCCGGAGCGGCGTCGGCCGCGCCCGCCGTGACGATCGTCGTCGCCCAGGCGACGCACTGCGGGTCGTTGACGCACCATGTCAGCCCCGGGGCGACGAGGTCGACGACGTCGTTGACGACGAGGTTGCGAAACGTGGCCGGCAGGAGGTCGTCGCCGAGGCACGGCTGGGCGCTGATCGTGATCTCGGCGCCGTGCCCCCGGCGCGTCCGCGTGCCGGGCTGGATCGACACCGGGATGCGCACCAGGTTCAGGGAATAGCCGGGCGCGTCGGCCGAGTCGTCGCCCTCGTTGACGCGGCGCAGTTGCTGCAGGTGATTGAGGTAGCGCGAGAGCTGGTCGAGGTGGCGCGTCGGCTCGAGGGCCGGCGGCTCGGTGCCGAAGCCGAACCCGTCGGGGGCCACGGGGAAGGCCAGCGGCGCCGTCCGCGCGATGACGACGGAGTCGGCCCGGCCCTGCCCCTCGTTGGTGGAGGGAATCATGCCCTGGATGGTGTTGACGACGCTCGGGGCGGGGACGTCGACCACCTCGGCCGCCGGCCGGCGCCGGCCCGAGGCCGACTGGACCGCCAGCGCCATGCCGAGGAACGCCTGGTCGCTGCGCCGCAGCGCCGCGCTCGAGCGGATCGCGAACTGGCCGAGCTGGCGGCGCATCTCCTCCTCGTATTCGAGACGCTGCCGCGTCAGCCGGTTCTGCCCCCAGACGTCGGGCTGCTTGGCGACGATCGAACCGTCGCTCTTCAATCGGCGATCCAACCAGGCGATCCGGCTGGCGAGGTCTTCGACGCAGGGCTCCCCCGGCGGATGCGGCGGGCGCGGATGGCGGACCTGCTGCAGGGGCGCGGCGAGGCCGCGGAACGCACGGCCGACCTCACCGGCGGCCGCCGGCGCGGAGGCCAGACAGCAGCACCACAGGGCGACAGCCAGACCGACGTCCGCCATGCGGCGAAGGAGCAGAACGCGGGGCACGGCGCCCTCCCTTGCAGAGGTGGTATCGCAGAGGGGATAACACCCCCCCGTATGCATCGGCCCGGACGGGCCGCGGTCTGACGCGAGGCGGCGCAGGCCGATCGTTTCCACCAGGTTTCGCACCTTCGCAGGGCTTCCCCCGTGACCAGCATCAGCCGCAGTCGGATCCGCCCTCCGTGTCGCAGTCCGTTGCAGTGCATCATCCCGCCCTACATGGCGGAGCAGATGGCCCGCGCCGCCGATCCGCGGATCCGTGCCCAGGCGCTCGTCTCCCTGGCCCATGCGACCGCCGTCCGGGCGGCCCGGGGCGTTGCCGGTGAGGTCGGCCGGCAGGCGGTCGCCGCGCCGGCACCGGCCGGCCGGCAGCGGCTCGTCTACACGGCGAACAACAAGGACATGCTGCCGGGCAGGCTCGTCCGCAGCGAGGGGGAGCCGCCGACCGCCGACCCGTGCGCCAACGAGGCCTACGACTTCTCCGGCGACACGTACGACTTCTATCTCGAGCGGTTCGGCCGCAACTCGCTCGACGACGCCGGCATGAAGCTCGTCTCCAGCGTGCACGTCGGCGAGTCGGACGGCCAGGACCGCTACCAGCCGATGAACAACGCCTTCTGGGACGGCGGGCAGATGGCCTACGGCGACGGCGACGGGGTCGTGTTCCAGTGCTTTACGCGGTCGCTCGACGTCGTGGCCCACGAACTGACGCACGGCGTGCAGGCGTTCACCAGCGACCTCCTCTACCGCGGCCAGTCGGGGGCGATCAACGAGCACTTCGCCGACGTCTTCGGCGTGCTGGTGCGGCAGTGGCGCCGGCAGGAAACCGGACAGCAGGCGAACTGGCTCGTCGGCGCGGACATTCTCGTGCCGGCGCCGACGCGGCGGGCGATCCGCGACATGGAGCGGCCGGGCACGGCGTACGTCGCCGATCCGGTGCTCGGCACCGATCCGCAGCCCGACCACATGGCCCGCATCTACGCGGGGAGCGCCGATGCGGGGGGCGTCCACATCAACTCGGGGATTCCGAACCGGGCCTTCGTGCTCTTCGCCCAGGCACTCGGCGGGCCGGCGTGGGACGCGCCGGGCGGCGTGTGGTATGAGGCGCTGCTGCGGCTGCCGCGGACGGCGACGTTCGCGACCCTCGCGAAGACGACCGCGCGGATCGCCACGGAACGGGTGTCGGCCGCGGCCGGCAAGGCCTGCCGGGCGGCGTGGAAGCAGGTCGGCCTGTAGGGGGCCGCGGCGCGCGCGGGCCGCTCAGAGCCCAAGAGGGTCCAGAGCGGCGCGGCCGCAAGAAAGCGCGAGACAGGACAGGCGCGGCAGCAAGACAAGGACAGGCATCGTTCAACTGGCAGGCCCCGCTTTCCACCGCGGCAGGGGCTGGCCGCGCCCCATCGCCGGACGTTCGCTGCGCCCATCCTGGGCTTCGCTCACTCGGACCTGCCTGCGCTCCGGCATCCTGCCTGCGCTTGGCAGCTCACGCCGGCTCTCGGGGCACGGCCAACCCCTGCCGTATGTGCCCAACAACCAGCCGAGCATGAGCAGGACGAGCATGTGGCACGAGAAAGGACAGGCATCGTTCGGGGCACGGGAAAGGACAGGCACGGGAAAGGACAGGCATCGTTCAACTGGCAGGCCCCGCTTTCCACCGCGGCAGGGGCTGGCCGCGCCCCATCGCCGGACGTTCGCTGCGCCCATCCTGGGCTTCGCTCACTCGGACCTGCCTGCGCTTCGGCATCCTGCCTGCGCTTGGCAACTCACGCCGGCTCTCGGGGCACGGCCAACCCCTGCCGTATGTGCCCAACAACCAGCCGAGCATGAGAAGGACGAGCATGGGACTTCAACAGTCTTTCCCAGCATCGTGAGCCGTCTCAGCTCGCGGCGAGTTCGCCCCCCCGGTTCGCCGCTTCCGGCTCCCGGATCTCCGTGAGCGTCGCCTCCGTGAGTAGCAGCGTGCCCGCCACGCTGACGGCGTTCTTCCCCCGCTGAGGATCGCCATGTCCTCCAGCAGGGCGCGGTGCCGGTCGCCGTAGCCCGGCGCCATGACGGCGCCTTGACGGCGCCTTGACGGCGCCTTGACGGCGACGCAGTCGAGGATGCCGCGCAGCCGGTTGACGACGAGCGTGGCCAGCGCCTCGGCCTCGACGCTCTCCGCGACCTTCAAGGCCCGGTCGAGGCCGCGTTTG
Organism: Planctomycetia bacterium; assembly: GCA_014192425.1. Lineage (NCBI taxonomy): Bacteria > Pseudomonadati > Planctomycetota > Planctomycetia > Planctomycetia bacterium. The sequence goes on from BJHK01000007.1 coordinate 65,921, forward strand.
AGATCGACGGCGCTGGCGCCGGCGGCGAAGTACAATCGGCGGCATGAAGCGCGCGGAACACCGTCGACCGAAGCGTCCCCGGCCGGCCGGCCGGATCGGCGGCCCGTCCGGACAGGCTTCCGTGCCGCGGGCTCCCGGGCCGCGCGGCGCGGCCGGCGGCCGGCCGCGGCACCGGACGAAGACCGAGGACATGTTCCACGGCGTGCGGGCCTGCGCCGCCCTGTTCGCCCACCGGCCCGCGGAGATCGTCCGCGTCTATCTGGAGGAGCGGCGCCGCCGGCAGTTCGCCTCCCTGCTGGAATGGTGCGGCCGCGAACGGAAGGGCTTCCAGATCGTCGCCGCCGACAACCTTGCCCGGCTGACCGGCGCCACGCACCACGAGGGGATCGCCATCCTCGCCCGTCAGGTCAGACGCTGGACGCTCGCCGAGCTCCTCCCCGAGATCGAGGCCGGGGCAGTGGGGCGGCCGGTGTTGTATCTCGATGGCGTCCAGAATCCACACAACCTCGGCTCGATCCTGCGCACGGCGGCGCACTTCGGCACGGCCGGCGTGCTCGGCGCCACGGGCATGCTCCCGCCCCTCTCGCCGGCGGCCGTTCGCGTGGCCGAGGGGGCTGCCGAGGTGGTGCCGGTCTGCGACCTCGCCGACCCGGCGGCCGACCTCGATCGGCTGCGAAAAGCCGGCTACCGGGTCGTGGTCACGTCGAGCCGGCGCGGCGAGCCCCTGTTCACGGCCCGCCTGCCCGAGCGGCCGCTGATTGTGCTCGGCGCCGAAGGGGAGGGGGTCTCGGAGGCGGTCGACCGCCGGGCCGATCTGCGGGTACGGATTCCGGGCACCGACGCCGTCGAGAGCCTCAACGTCTCGGTCGCCTGCGGCATCCTGCTCGGCGAGGTCTGGCGGCGCCGGCAGGGGTGACCAAGCCGCCGGCCCGCCGTCCGGTCGGTTTGGACAGGCAAAGATCGCCAGTCGGACCTTGCCGTTCGACGGTGAGGCGGCGAAGATGCCCGTTTCGAGGAGCAGGCGGATGCGGCGATGGTGGGCGATCGGCGGGCTGGCGATGGTCGCGGCGGCGGCCTGCCTGCTCGTGCGCGCCGACGACGACGATCCGCCGGCCCCGAAGGTGCCCGCCGTCTTCGCCGCCTACGCGACGTCGATCCGCGAGCCGTGGAATCAGGTGATCCATGCGGCGCTGCGCAAGGCCGAGCAGGACGGCCGCGTGCGCTATGAATGGAAGGACGCGCTCGACACCGTCGAAAAGCAACTGGCGGCGGTGGAGCGGGCCCTCGCCGACAAGACCGACATCATCGTCGCCGACTCGACCGACGCCCGCGACGAGATCCTCGCCGTCGCCCAACGCCACCCGGCGACCGCGTTCCTCGTGGCCGGCGCCGGCGAGCCGCAGAAGCCGAACGTCTCGACGTTCGACAGCGCGCTCGTCGAGCCGGCCTATCTGTGCGGCCTCCTCGCCGGCAAGCTGAGCGAGTCGAAGGTCGTGGGCATCGTGGCCGGAAAGCACGAGCCGGAGCCGCAGCGCACGATCAACGCCTTCCGCGCCGGCGCCCGCGAGGCCAATCCGGAGATCAAGGTGCGGCTCGACTTCATCGACTCGTGGTTCGATCCGGAGAAGGCGCGGGCGGCCGCCCTCAAGCAGATCGCGGCGGGGGCGGACGTGATCTTCGCAGAGCGGGCCGGCGCGATCGCCGCCGCCCGGGAGACGGGGGTTCGGGCGTTCGGCAACATGATCGATCAGAACGCCGAGGCCCCGGAGCACGTGATCACCGGCCCGATCTGGAACATGCAGCCGGCCATCGACCACGTCATCGCCCGGGTCGCGGCCGGACAGGTCGAGGCGGAAAACCTCCAGCGGTTCGCGAACCTCGCCAAGGGGGGCGTGGCCCTGGCACCGTGGCACGGCCACGATGAAAAGCTTCCGGCGGATCTGCTCGAGCTGGTGCGGAAGCGGCAGGCGGAAATCGTCGCCGGCACCCTCACGGTCCCCTCCGATCCGGCGGAGCCGAAGGCCGACTGACCCAGGTTCCCGCCGGCGCTTCCAGGACCGGCGCAGCCCTGCCGGTCGGGCAGACGCTGCGGCTGCGGACCTGCGCGGTCGGCACGGACGTGCGTCGGCCGACGCCCACGACGCAGGGGTGGCTGTCCAACGCCCGATGGGATCAGCAGGGTGTCGCGTTGTCGGCGGGGGGACTGCCATGTCCAGAGTGCGCTGGTTGATCGTCGCCTGCTGCGTGTGCGGATGTCTGCCGGCGGGAGCCGAGGAGTTCGGTCCGCTGATCGACCTGACGGCAAGCGACACACCGCCCGCCGGGCAGGTGTCGGTGTGGGACGACGTGGCCGTGAAGCCGGTCGGTCTGCAGGCCGCCGCTGCCGACGGACCGGCGCGGCGTTTCTACATCACCGGCATGCTCGGACCGTCGTTCCAGGCCCTGGCCGTCAGTGCCGGAGGGGTTGGGGTGACGGCGCATGACGGACCCCTGGCGGCCGGCGGCGCCGTCGGCCTGGCGTTCGAGCGGGCCAACGGCCGGCTGCGGATCGAGACCGAGGGCATGGGCCGCGGGACGGCGTTCGGCGAGCTGGGCTCGATCGGTCCGCTGACCATCGGACTCGAGACGGCCTCGACCTGGTCGGTCATGGAGAACGTCTGGCGGGACGTCATGCTCACCGAGCGGCTCGGCCTGTACGGCGGCGGCGGCATCGGTGCCGGCGGGTATCGGGCCGGCGTGGGTATCCGTACGCCGATCGGTTCGTTCGCGATCTACGAGCCGGCTGCGGCGGCGTTCGCCTGGCAGGCCGGCGGCGGCGTCATCTACGAGATCACGGAGCGGCTGACGTTCGACATCAGCTACCGGTATTTCCAGATCGAGTCGATCACCTATGCGGATCCGAGCGGCGGTCCGTTCGGCGGGGCGTCGTCGGCCTTCGGCGCCAGCGAACTGATGTTCGGCCTCCGGCTCTACGAGCCGTTTCAGCGCTGGCGTCGTTGAGCCGGTCTCGACGGCGGCGTCCGTCAGGCGAAGCGGCCGGGAGACAGGAAGTCGATCGGGTGCCGCGTCCGGCCTTCGGTCGCGAGATCGGCGAGGATCTCGCCGACGACGCTCGCGAACTTGAAGCCGTGCCCGGACAATCCCGCCGCCAGCGCGACCTGCGGATGGTCGGGATGCGGGCCAAGCAGGAAGTGGTGGTCGGGCGTCATCGTGTACAGGCAGGCCGCGTGTCCCTCAAGCCGCGTGCCGACGCCGGGCAGATGATCACCGAGCCAGCCCTCGATCCGCTGCCGCTCGTGAGGATCGATCCCGCGATCGACGTCGTCGGCCGCGGCGACCGGCCGGCCGCCGGTGTGCTCGGCGACCTTCAGGCCGCGGGCATCGAGCGCCGGAAACCCGTAGAAGAACCCGGCCGGCGTGTCGAAGGCGAAGCAGGGAAGCCGGCCGGCGGCGTAGGGCGACGCGGTCGCATGTGGCGGCGCGTACCAGAACAGAGATTTTCGCAGCACGACGAGCGGCGGCCGGGGGAGCCGGAGAAGACCAGCCGCCCAGGGCCCGGGGCAGAGCACGAGCCGGTCTGCGGCAAAGTCGCCGGCGTCGGTGCGGACGATCACCCGGCCATCCTCGATCTGCCAGTCGTGGACCGTCACGCCGTGCCGGAGCGTCGCGCCGGCACGGGTCGCCATCTCCGCGTGGGCGCGGACGCAGTCCTCGACGGCGAGCTGCCCGGCCCGGGCCTCGAAGACCGCCTGCCAGTCGTCGGGCATGCGGAAGGCGGGCCAGCGGGCAACGGCCGCGCGGGCCGAGAGCGGCTCGACCGGCAGGGAGTGCGCACGGGCCGAGGCGAGCGTGCCGGCGACGACCGTGCCGGTGGCCGGCCCCGCAGCCAGCAGGCCCGATTCGTTGAGCAGCGTGCGGCCGACGTCCGCCTCGAGATCGAGCCACAGGTCGCGGGCGCGGAGCAGGAGCGGCACGTAGTCCGGATGCTCGTAGTAGGCGAGGCGGATGAGTCTGGTCTGGCCGTGGGAGCTGCCCCGGTCGTGGGCGAGCGGAAAGCGGTCGAGGGCAAGCACGCGCACGCCGCGCCGGGCGAGATGGCAGGCCGCGGCCGAGCCCATTCCGCCAGTACCAACCACGATCGCGTCAAAGGTGTGCATGGCAACTCGGAGATCTTCCCCACGCGGTCACTGGTGTGCAACCCGGCGCGGATGGACGCAGGCCGTGAACGGGCAGCCATCCCGGTTGACAGGGGCCACTGCGAGACCTAATATGCACGGATGTTCACACCCATTTCAGGAGGCATCCACATGACCATGGAAACGCTTCGCGAGTTCGTTCGGCGGGAGCCGTTCGAGCCGTTTGTCGTTCGGCTTTCCAACGGCGATGTGCACGAGGTGCTCCATCCGGAGTGCGTGGCCCTCACCAAGACGAAGGTGGTCATCACGTACCCTGAAGAAGACCGCGTGGTCCACTGGGGCCTGATTCATGTCAACGCAGTTGAGGCTCTGCAGCGGGCGTGACGCCCTCCCGGCGACTCGCGTTTCTGCCGCCGGACTGCGGCCGACCGGCCGAAGGCCGCGCTAGACCGGCCGAAGGCCGCGCTGGCTGTTCAGTGGCCTTCCGGCTGCGGCGGTGTCTCGAGCGTGGCGAGGTAGGCGACGAGGTCGCGGAGCTCGCGGAGCGTGAGCTTGTCGCGGATGTCGGCCGGCATGCCGGAGAGGCCCGCCGCGCGGTCCTCGACCACGGACTTGAGCACCGTCCGGCGCGAGCCGTCGGCGAGCAGCAGTTGGATCGTGTCGGCATCCTCGCCCCGGAGCGTGCCCGTGACGGTGGTGCCGTCGTCGAGCACGAGCGTGACCGAGCCGTAGCCGGGGGAGATCGCGGCGTTCGGATCGACGATCGACTCCAGGAATGACTCGCGGGACCGCGACTTGGCCAGGCCGGTAAGGTCCGGGCCGACGTCGCTGCCACGGGTGCCGATGCGATGACAGCGCCGGCAGGAGACCTCCGTCTTGAAGAAGAAGATCTCCTCGCCGCGGGCCGGGTCGCCGCCATGCTCGGCCGCCCGCCAGGGGGCGAGCCGGTCGCCGGACGCCGCGGCGATCGTGGCCAGCCGGGCATCGAGCGTCGCATCCTTGCGGCTGCGGGCCGCCTCGATGACCTCGAGCTGGGCGGCGGCGGGGAGCGTGCCGGCACCCAGTCGCGCCAGCGCGTCGGCGACGACCGCCGTCGCCTCGTGGCCGTCGAGTCGGGCGACCGCGTCAATCGCGGCCTTGAGCTCGGGCAGGCTCTGGCCCGCGATCGCCGTTGTGGCCAGCGGCAGGAACCGGGCCGGCGTCGTGCGGGCCAGGATGCGCAGGCCGCCGCCACGGACGACGGCGTCGGCATCGGCGAGCGCCGCGTCGATCGCGCCGGGGAGTTGGCCCGCGCCGAGGCCGGCGAGCGCCTCCAGCATTTCCACGCGGCGCGCGGGTTCGAGCGCCGTGTCGATCGCCGCCTGCAACAAGAGCGGCGCGACGTCCGTGAAGCCGTAGGCGGCGGCGATCCGCAGGATGTCGGGACGGAGCGGACCGGCCGCTTCGAGGAGCGCCGGCAGGGCGGCGCGGATGGCGGCCGCCGCCGGCGCCTTGTCGCGGGCCGCCAGCGGCCGGCTGGAGCCAAGCACGCGGTCCAGAGTGCCCGGCGTGGGCCAGGCCTCCAGGCATGCGATCGCCTCCTTGCGCAGTGCGACGGGCGTGTCGGGGCGGGCGGCGATCCGCGCCACCGCGGCCGCCTGCGTGCCGCTTCCGACGCCGAAGTTGGCCGCGATCACACGGCGCCAGAGCGGCTCGGCGTCGGGAGCGGGCCGGTCGGTCGCCGCCGTGCCGCGGTCGCCGCCGACATTGGGATAGCGGGCCGCGACCTCGGCCAGGGCCGGCGCGAGCGTCTCGATCGGCTCGTCGTGGATGCCGCGGGCAGCCTCGAGAACCACGGCCGGATCGGCGTCGTCGAGGCAGCGGGCGAGGAGCGGGCTGCGCAGGCGGCGCAGCGCGATCGTCACGCCGAGCCGGACGTCCACCGACGGATCGGCAAGAAAAGGCTCGAGCCGGTCGGCGCGGTTGGCGGCGGCCGGAGCGAGGCCGATGCCGCGATGACCGGCGCAGCGGGCAAGCGCCGTGATCACGGCGTGCCGCAACTCGTGGTCGCAGGTGATGGAATCGCGCAGGCTCGTCGTGGCGTCGTCGCGGAGCACGGCCACGAGCGCCGGGATCGCTGCGGCATCGCCGAGCCGGCCGAGGGCCTGGGCCGCGAAGAAGCGAACCCGCGGCGCCTCGTCACGCAGGCGGTCGGTGAGGAACGGGGCGGCGGGGGCGTGCCGCACGTCGCCGAGGCCGCGGCAGCACTGGGCGACGAGTTCGGAGCGGTCGGCGGCCGATGGTGCCGTGACGGTCGCGGCGAGTTTCATGACCGCGGCGGCGGCAGCGGCGGCCTGGGGCGATGCGCCGCGGCCGATCTGGGCCAGCCCCCAGATCGCGTGGAGCCGCGGCCGCAGCGGCTGCTGCCCGTCGGCGGCCGTCGTCTCGAGCAGGGGGATGGATTCGGTGGGGCGGCGGGCGAGGGCGAACTGGGTCCGGAGCCGGACCCGCATGTCGCGATGGCCGAGGAGCGATGCGAGGTCCGCGATCGGCAGGGCCGCGACGTCGCTCGTCAGCAGCCGCCGGGTCGCGTCGCGTTGCGTCTGTTCGGCGGGCGTCCGCTCCGTGCGGCTGATCCTGTGGATCCGTCCCTTGCCGGCACCGGTCCAGCTCTCGACGTAGTCGAGGACATACAGGTCGCCGTCGGGGCCGAACTGGCAGTCGGTCGCCAGCACGTGCCGGACGAAGGGAGCGATCTTCGACACCGTGAACCCGGCCCCGCGCGGGGCGACGGTGATGGCGTTGACGCCGCTGCGTGGCGCGGCGCCGCGGAAGTCGCAGAGAAAAAACCGGCCGGCGAACTCGGCGGGCAGGCCGACGCCGGGGTCGTAGCACAGGCCGGAGGGGCCGGGGGGGAGATGCACCAGCGGCGGCAGGACGTTGGCCGCCTGCCCCTTGAAGGCGGGGTGCCAGAGTTTCTCGCGGCTCCACGGGCCGCGGTCGGAAAGATATTGAAACGGCATGCGCCAGCCGCTGTCGGCGCCCTCGACGATCTGCACGAACCGGGCCTGGTCGCCGGCGTCGCTGTTGTTGTCGCCGGTGAACAGGTTGCCGAGGTCGTCGAAGGCGAGTTCCTGCGGGTTGCGCAGGCCCTCGTGGACCACTTCCAGGCCGCTGCCGTCGGGCTCGCACCGCAGCACCGCGCCGCGGTCGGTGACGATGATCCGGTCGGCGCCGATCGGGACGTTGAACCCGCGGTCGCCGATCGAGAAATAGATCCGGCCGTCGGGGCCCTCGCAGAGGCCGTGCATGTCGTGGCCGAAGAAGGCGAACTTCACGCCGAAGCCCTGGTGCAGCGACGTCCGCTCGTCGGCCCGGCCGTCGTCGTCCGTGTCGCGGAGCCGCCAGAGGTGCGGGATGCAGGTGTAGTACACGGCGCCGTCGCGGACGAGGACGCCGGCGCCGATGCCATCGAGGATGTCGTTAAAGCCGTCTGCGAAGACGGTGGCCGTCTCGAACCGGCCGTCGCCATCGGCATCGACGAGCCGGCGCAGCCGGTCGTGCTCGCGGGTGTAGTGGTCGAGGTTCGCCCCGGCGTGCTTCTTGATGAAAGCCAGCCGGTCTTCGACCGAACGGGAGGCGAGGTCGTCGGCCAGCCAGTTCATGTGGCGGCGGTTGTCCTCGACGCCCTTTTCCGCGCGAAAGGTCTCGCAGACGAAGATCCGGCCCCGGTCGTCGAACGTGAAGGCGACCGGATTGGCGAGCTCCGGCTCGGCGGCCGCGAGGACAGCCTTGAAGCCGGGGGGGAGGCCGATCGCAGCCGTGCCCCGGGCGGCCTCAGCCGAGGCGGGGGCGATCGTGGGGACGTACGGGGTGGACTCGGCGGCGCCAACCGTCGCCACGGCGAGGGTCATGACGGAGAGCAGGCCGGACGAAACCGGGAGCACGTGCGAGCGGAAGTGCATGGTGATCGGTCGCTCAAAACGAGGAAAACGTATTGCAAAAGTATAGCCCGAGCCCGGCGCCGGGCCGCCCGGCCCGGCAGCTGCGTGGCTTCTAGCGCTGTGCCGGAGAAGTGAGGAGCGGACCGAGGTCGAGCGTGTGAAAGGCCCGGCCGGCGGCCCGCTTGCCGACGGCAAGCAGGAGCCGTCGGTCGTGCGGCTCGAAGATCATCGATTGCAGGGTGAGATCCCCCTGGCTCGTGCGGGCGAGGAGCTTTTGGAGCGCACCGCGATCGAGCCGCCCCCAGTCGCGGCCGGTGTCTCCGACGAGGCAGTCGTAGCGGGTGCAGAGCCGGGGCTCGTCGCGATCGCCGCGGTGGTGGTTCGTGGCCGCGAGCGGTGCGCTGGCGGCGGCCCGCCGGACGACGATGCCGGCGGGCGTGATCTCGACGAGGGCGCGGTCGCCGGCTGCGTCCATGAGCATGAGATTGTTGGCGGTCTGCCGCTTCTCCTGCTCGAGAAGTTCGATCGCCTCGGCCACGGTCCGGCAATCCTCGAGGATCGTCCGGTAGAGGAGCGCGTACGGCATGGCATCGGGTAGGCGGGGCGTTCGCGCTACCTCCATGTTGGCGAGCGTGAGACCGTGCTCGTTCATGCCGGAGAGGACGCCGACGAGGCCCGGCCAAGTGACGGCTGCGAAGGCGTGGCGGCCCGCCGGCCTGACGACGACCACGAGCGACTGGTCGTCGGCGACGTCGAACGAGGGAAAGTCGAGGTTGCGGCCGAGCCGCGGAACGCCGTCGGCGCTGGCGGCGCCGGAGAGCGCGATCGTCGAGCAGCCGACGCTCGGGACAAGATCGAGAAACGAGTTGGCCAGCAGCATCTGCCCGGCGGGCAGGCCAGCGGCCTCGGAGAGCGCGTCGAGCTCGGCGCGGTGGTGGGGGCGGAGCAGGGGGCGGAAGCCGGCCGCGGCCACGAGGCCGGCGGCGTGGCGGCTCGCGTCGCCGAAGATCGCCTTTACGTAGCGGGCCTCGAGCATCCGGATCCGGTCGCGGAGCGCCTGGCCATGCGCGCGGCCGATCGCCTCGGGTGTGCCGCCGACGGTCACGACGTCGAAGGGCGGGCGAGGGGTGGTCGCGGCGGCCGGCGGGGGTTGAGAGGAGGCAGACGCCGACGCCGGGGGCGGTGGCGCCGCTCCGGGGTTCGCCGTGGCGACGGGGCGGCAGCCGACGGTCATCACCACGCCGCCGGCGGTGAGGATCAGGCCGGCGGCGGCGACGAAACGCCGCCGCCGCCGGCAGCAGCGCGACGCGGCCGGGAACTGGCATCCCGCCGCCGTCGGGATATCGCTACCATTCCCTCGGCCCGGCATTCCAGCGCGGGAGGCCGGGAGTGATGGATCCGCAGGCGGCAGCGTTCTGGGAGGCTTCATGACCGACGCCGGAATCAAGCTTTTCATTCTCGACACCAACGTCATCCTCCACGATTCCGGCTGCATCCGCAACTTCCAGGAACACGACGTCGCGATCCCGATCACCGTCCTCGAAGAGCTCGACCAGTTCAAGCGCGGCAACGAGGACATTCACTTTCAGGCCCGCGAGTTCCTGCGCCGGCTCGACGCCCTCACCGGCGACGTGCTCTCGGAGCAGGGGAGCCCGCTGGGGCCGGGGCTGGGGTCGATTCGCGTCGTCCTCGGCGGGGCGGCCGACAGCAGGCTCGCCGACGCGTTCCTTCAAGACACGCCCGACCACCGCATCCTGCGGATCGCGCTGGCCATGGAGCGGCGCGTCGCGCCCCGGGCCGTGATCCTCGTCACCAAGGACACGAACCTGCGCATGAAGGCCAAGTCGCTCGGCCTCCGCGCCCAGGACTACACCTCGGGGAAGGTCAAGGCCTTCGAGGGGCTGTACACCGGAAAGCGGGTCGTCGAGGGCCTCGACAGCGAGGCGATCGACCGGCTGTACGCCAAGCCGGGGGGCCTGCCGGTCGCCGACTTGCCGCTCGATCCGCCGCCGCGGGCCAATGAGAACTTCGTCCTGCGCAACGGCAGCAAGTCGGCGCTGGCGACGTTTCGCCAGGCCGACGGCACGTTCCAGCGGATCGAGAAGCACGTCTGCTACGGGATCACGCCGCGGAACGCGGAGCAGTCGTTCGCCCTCCGCGCCCTGACCGACGACGCCATCAAGCTCGTGACGCTGGCCGGCACGGCGGGAACTGGAAAGACGCTCCTCGCGCTGGCGGCGGCGCTCGAGTGCCGGCAGCGATATCGGCAGATCATGCTCGCCCGGCCGGTCGTGCCCCTCTCCAACCGGGATCTCGGCTTCCTGCCGGGGGACATCGCCGACAAGCTCGACCCCTACATGCAGCCGCTGTACGACAACCTGACCGTGATCCGCCACCAGTGCGGCGACGACACCCAGGCGGCGCAGCGGATCAACGACATGCGCGAGTCGGAGAAGCTCGTGATCTCCCCGCTGGCCTACATCCGCGGCCGCAGCCTGCAGCGGATGTTCTTCATCATCGACGAAGCCCAGAACCTCACGCCCCACGAGGTGAAGACGATCATCACGCGGGCCGGGGAGGGGACGAAGATCGTGCTCACCGGCGACATCGCCCAGATCGACCAGCCGTATCTCGACGCCCTGTCGAACGGCCTCTCCTACCTGATCCACCGGATGGCGGGGCAGTCGCTGTATGCCCACGTCACGCTGGAGAAGGGGGAACGGTCGGCGCTCGCCGACCTGGCCAGCGCGCTGCTCTGAGAATCGCACGAACGACCACTTGTATCACGGGGCAATGCATCGATCCCCACCCCGCTCAGTGCAGCTTTTTTCGTTTCGCTTTCTTCCCGCGCGTGGCCAGTTTTTTCGCGGCCGACGGTATCCTCGCGGCCGAAGGTTTCTTCTTCGCTGTCGCCTTCTTCTTGACTGCCGCTTTCTTCTTGACTGCCGCTTTCTTCGTGGCCACGCGTGCAGCAGGCCGCGCGGGCTTTGACGGGGCCTGCGCCGGCGGCCGCCCGCCGGCGTGGTGCCGGGGTGGTTTCGAACCCTGGCCAAGATCGATGCCGAAAACCGCCGCCAGGTCGTCCGCGGCGATCGTGTGCGCGTCGTCGCCGCGAACGGCCCGCGACACCGACTCCTTCGTCGCCGCGGCCACGAGTTCCTGCTGATCGACACCCCGCAGCAGGAACAGCAGTTCCGGCTGCGTGTCGAGGCGGGCGCCGATGCCATACAAGACCGCCGCGAGATGCTTGCAGAGAGAGGCGCCGTCGGGGCACGAGCACGTGACGTCGATCTCGCGCGGCGACGGAAACATCCCGTCGCCGGGCTTCACGAGCCGCTCCATCACGTCGTCGGCCAGCCGTCCGGCGAGCAGGTCGATGAGCGACCCGATCGACGTGGCACAGTCGGCCTTGATGGCCCGCCATTTCGGCGGCGAGAGCGGCGCGATGGCGATCGCCACGTCGTACGCCGTCGATCCGGCGACGATCGCCTCGATCCGACCGCGGGTGACGAGCAGATCGACCACCGATCCATTGCGGGCGTAGGTGCGGCCGCGGGGCAGACGATTGGAGAAGTCGCTGTAGGTCTCAAGGTTTCGGCACCACGCCTTTCCCCAGAATGTCTTGGCGATGTCGCGGCCGGTGATCGCGACGGGCTCCGGCTGGCGGCCGAAGGCCTTGGCCCGCTTGGCGGCGCGCTTCTTCGCAGCCGCGATCCGCTCGCCGACCGGCACATGCTCAAACCAAGCGTCGAACCTGCCCCACCTCATCCGTGCCCTCCGCGTTGCCGAGGCCTGCTCACTCCCACGACTGCGTCGTGAACCCGAGGTTGGTGGCGTTCTCCGATACACCACGTTTTACAAGATCCCTGGGGGACCTCGGCGACCGCCTTGCCGTCCCGCCACCAGAACCGCTGCAACTGGCTCCGCAGGTGGACCGGCGACCACGCCGAGATTGCCAGCCGTTCTCCGTGCATACCCGCGAGAGTTGGCCCGGCAGACGGCGAGCAGGTCACAACAAAGCCGCCCGGAGGCCGAGCCGCCCGGAGGCCGGACCCGGAGAGGCTCCGCGCCGACGCCAAAAAAACGTCACTCCAGCGAAGATGGCAACCGTTTCGGGTGCCGCTGATTGGGTCTCGGAGAACGCCGGCATCGGCCTCGCGAGCCGCCCATCAGCGCGACAATGCCTGTGGATACGGTTGCGGAAGTGCTGTTGGCCGGACTATATTTTTTTCCAAGTTCAGTTGCAATCGAAGGTGGCTTGATGTCGATCGCGTTGCCCGGCGGCCCAGTTCGCGTTGTGATCGCCGGAACGGGAAGCTGTCTCGGTGATGCGGTTCTGTCGTCCTCCGAACTCGACACCCGTTTTTCGAAAACCGCGGGCTGGTTCGAGGCGCGAACCGGCATCGCGAGCAGGCCGGTCTGCCACAACTCCGACCAGGTCGCGATGGCGGTTGCCGCCTCCCGCCGGGCTCTGGCCGATGCGGGCGTGGAGGCTGCGCAGATTGGCCTCATGCTGTTCGCCGCCTCCGTTTCCTACCAGCCGATCCCGGCCACGGCGCCGCTCGTGCAGCGCGGACTGGGAATTGAGGACGGCGCGTGCTGCGCTTTCGATGTGAACGCCACCTGCCTCGGATTTCTGGCCGCATGCGACGTTGCATCCTCGTTCATTGGATCAGGACGCTGCCGGCATGCGATAGTCGTTGCGTCGGAAGTCGCGTCACGGGCGCTGCCCTGGGAGGGCGATCCCGAGACGGCCGCCCTGTTCGGCGACGGCGCAGCAGCGGCGGTGCTGTCGCCCTCTCGCGACGAAAGCGGCTTCGTTGCCTTCCGTATCGAAACAAGGCCGTCGGGCTGGGAGGATTGCCAACTCGCCTCGGGCGGCACGCGGCACGATTTTCGTCGCGATCGTGAGGCTTTTGAGGCCGGCAGCCTTTTCCGCATGGACGGCAAGGCGCTGTACCGGCACACGGCGGAGCACTTCGATGGCTTCGTCGGGCGGCTGCTGGCCGGGGCGGGATGGGCCCGCGAGGAAATCGACATCGTCGTGCCACACCAGGCGAGCGCGCTGGCGCTGCGGCACCTGTCGGCCCGCTGCGGCTTCGCGCCGGAGAAGGTCGTCGATCTTATCTCGAACTCCGGAAACCAGGTCGCTGCCTCCTTGCCTGGTGCGTTGGACCATGCGCGCCGTACCGGACTGCTGAAACTGGGCACGAAGTGCCTGATGCTCGGAACTGCCGCCGGCCTGTCCTTCGGCGGCGCGGCCATGGTCGCATGAAATGCGGGTCCTCGTCACTGGTGCAACCGGCTTCCTTGGTGGCCGGCTCAGCCGGATGCTGATGGCGGAGGGGGCCGATGTTCTCGCGACGGGCCGCGACCGGCAACCGGGCGCAGAACTCGCGGCAGCCGGCGCCCGTTTCGTGCCGGCCGACCTGTCGACCACGCGAGGGCACGCGCTGGCGGAGCTGTTCGGGCCGGTCGATGCGGTGGTGCATGCGGCGGCGCTGTCGTCTGCCTGGGGGCGGCGGGAAGCCTTCATGGCCGCAAACGTCACGGCCACCCGGAACCTGCGCGATTTTGCCTCCGCGGCGGGCGTGAAGCGTCTCGTGCTCGTTTCCACGCCGGCCGTCACCTTCTGCTTCGCCGACCGCCTTGGCATCCGCGAGAACGAGCCTTTGCCGCCGCCGGTCAACGCCTATGCGGAAACGAAGCGCATCGCAGAGGAGGAGACGCTTGCCGACACGCGGCTCGAAGCGATGGTCTTGCGTCCACGTGCCATCTACGGTCGCGGCGACAAGGCGCTGCTGCCAAGGCTCGTGCGCGCGGCCAAGTTCGGGCCGTTGCCACTTTTGCGCGGCGGACGGGCTGTGGTGAACCTCACCCATGTCGACGATTCCTGCCGGGCGATCCTCGCGGCCCTGGCCGCACCGCCGGGCCTGCGAGGCGTCTGGAACATTTCTTGCGAGGAGGAACTGCCAGTCAGGGCGATAGCGGAAAGCGCCGCCGCGCGGTCCGGCGTCGCGGTGCGCTGGCGAAGCGTTCCCTGGCCGCTGGCGCGCGAGGCGGTGCGGCTGTCGGAGTGGCGGGCGCTGCTGACGCCGGGCCGGCCGGAACCGCCTATCACACGCTACGGCCTGGGCCTGCTGGCCTTCAGTCAGACGCTGGACGTGAGCGCCGCGAAACGCGATCTTGGCTTCGCGGCCGCCATCGGTTTCGAGGAGGGGCTGCGGCTCACATTTGGCGAGGGAACGCCATGACCGCGACGATTTTCTGGTCCTGCGCCACCGTGCCTGCACCGCAGCGGCTTGTGCTCGCCGGCGGCATCGGCCGGGTCGATCTGGCCGTGCGCGTCGGACTCTGGCGACATCCGCTGAAGGGGCCGTTCCTGATCGACGCCGGCTACGGTGCGGCAGCCGCGACCGCCCCCGGGCGGAGTCTCGGCTTGCGGCTCTATCACCGGATGCTGGGGATCCGTCCGATTGCTGGCATGGGGCCAGTCGAGTATTTGGCGACGCTGGGTGTGCGGCCGGACGAACTGGTCGGCGTGGTTCTCACCCATTTCCATGTCGACCACATCGGCCAGCTCTGCGATTTTCCCGGCGTGCCTGTCTACGCCTCGGGCGCGGCATGGATGGCGCTTTCTGCCATGTCCGGCTTCGGCCGTAATCGCAACGGCTTCTTTGCCGAACTGATCCCAGCCGATTTCAGCAAAAGGCTGGTCGCGGTGGAGGATCTCCCGGAGGTGCATCTTCCTTTCGGTCTGGGCCGGGGTTTCGACATCAGTGGCGACGGCTCCTGCCTCGCCGTGCCATTGCCAGGCCATGCGCTCGGCCAGATTGGACTGGTTTGGCCGCAACTCCATACACCGCTGCTCTACGCCGCCGACGTGCAATGGCTGTGGCGAGCGATCGCGGAGGAAAGGCTGCCCGGCTTCCCGGCCAGCCTGCTGCCGGTCGACCGAGAGGGCGCGGCGCGTTCCATCCGCCTCGTGCGGGAGTTCGCCCGCGCGGGTGGCGGCGTGATGTTGGCACACGATCCGGAGGCGGGACCGCATCTATGGAGCAGGCCTTGAGCCACGGCCTTGCCGATACGGCGGTAGCAGCGGCATCATTCCTGCGCACACGCTGGCGTGCCGCATGCTTGCGCACTCGTGCCGATGTCGAGGCGCACCAGAAACGCCGCATCGCGGCCTGGTTGGCCGGGCCTGTTGCCCGGGTGAAAGCGTTCCGGAAGCAAACGCCCTGCCGGCTTGGAGACATGCCGATCACAGACAAGGCCTCGGTGATGGCGAGGCTGGAGGACTACAACGCGCTCGGCCTCTCTGCCCCTGAAATCGCAGCAATGATGGCGCGCCGCGAGCACCCGCCGAGGCATCTTGTCGGCGCGAGCACGGGCACCAGCGGCAACCGATCGTGGTACGTTATCTCACTGGCTGAGCGGCAGCTGTGGCTGGGTGCAATTCTGGCAAAGACGCTGCCACGCTTTCCCTTCGAGACGGCGCGCGTGGCGGTCGCCCTGCCGGTTGAAGCGCCGCTGTATGCGGCGGCGGATCGCGGGCGGCTGTTGTCGCTGAGATTCTTCGATCTCGGCGATGGGCTGGACACGCTGCCCCGGCGCATGGCGGCCTACGGTCCAGACACCCTGATCGCGCCCCCCTCAACGCTGCGCTACCTGGCGCACTTTCCCGACTTGCTCCGGCCGAAGCGGGTTTTCTCCGGCGCCGAAGTGCTCGATCCGATCGACCATCGGGCGATCGAGGCGGCGTTCGGTGTGAAGGTACGCGAAATCTACATGGCGGCGGAGGGGCTTCTGGGTGTTTCCTGCAGGTTCGGTACGATGCACCTCGCGGAGGACGCAATGCATTTCGAACTGCAGAAGGCGGCGGACGGGCTCGTCTCGCCGGTCATAACGGACTTCTCCCGCGGCGTGCAGATCACGGCACGCTACCGCATGAACGACTTGCTGCGGCTCGCTGAGATGCCCTGCGCCTGCGGTTCGCCTCTTCAAGCCGTGGCGGAAATCGTCGGCCGCAGCGACGACATGTTCCGCCTACCGGGCGCGGCCGGGCAGGTGGAAGTCGCACCTGGGGCAATCCGCAACGCTATTACCGGCGCCCACGCTTCCATCAACGACTTCCGCTGCGTTCAGGATGGTCCGTCACTGGTGGGGCTGTGGGTCGATCCGCTGGCCGCATTCCAGGCCGCCAGGGCGGGGCTTGCGGCTGCTTTCGTGCGGGCCGGCTGCCGCGGCGAAATCGCGCTGCTCGAGGGCAAACCGCAGGACGGGCGCAAGCTTCGCCGGGTGTGGCGGCGCTGGAGGGAAACGTGAGGACCGTCGTTCTGTCCGGCGCGCGGGCGCCGGTAGCGCTGCACTGGGCGAGGCTGTTCAAGACGGCGGGCTGGCGCGTCGTTCTGACCGACACGTTTCGCATGCCGATCTCGCGCGCCACGCGCTTCAAGGATCGCTATGTGCGCCTGCCTGGGCCGCTCGGTGATTTTGCCGCGTTCCTCACGGCGCTCCGCAGGGTGCTGGAAGAGGAGCGGCCGGCGTTCTGGATGCCGACCTGCGAGGAGGTGTTCTTTCTTGCCGCCGCCCGCGATCTGCATGGCGTCGCGCTCCCACTTTTTGCACCGCCTTTCCAGGTCCTTGCTGCAGCGCACGACAAGTTCCGCTTTTCACGGGCTGTCGCCGGCATGTCGACGGAAGCGCCGCGCTCATGGTTGGTGAAGGACGATGGCGACCTCGCACCGCTGATTCCCCGCAGCCGGGAGCTTGTCTTCAAGCCGGTCTGGTCGCGGTTCGGCGACCGCGCGCTGCGCCGGCCGGAGCCGGGCCGGATCGCCGATGCCCGCTTCCTTGCCGGCGAGCACTGGGTGGCGCAGGACTATCTGCCGGGCGTGGAGGTGAGCGCATTCGCACTGGCGCATGGCGGGCGGGTGCTGGCAATCCAGCCCTATCGCGGCCTGTTTCGCGCCAGCGCTGGCGCGGCGGTCGCCTTTGCACCCTTCGACGATCCGCAGATCGAGGCCTTCGTTGCGGAGTACGCGGCGGCGACCGGGTGGACTGGGCAGTTGTCCTTCGACTTTCGGCACGATGCGCAGGGCCGGCTGTTCGTGATCGAGTGCAATCCGCGTGCGACCAGCGGGCTGCATTTCTTTGCCGCGAGCGACGGTCTGGTCGAGGCCGCGGTCGGCGGATGCGTCGCAAGGGCGAGCAACCGTCGGCCGATGACCCTGCGCCTGGCGCTTGCGACCTACGGATTGGCAGATGCGATCACGAACCGAAAGCTGGGCGAGTGGCGGCAAGCTTGGTCGAAATGCGGCGACATTTCTGCCTTTCCGGGCGACCGCGGCTTTCTGCCGGTACAGGTCGCAGCGCTTTTGGAGATCGCGGCGATTGCCTTGCGCCGGCGTTGCAGCCTCAAGACCGCGGCGATGGACGACACCGAATGGAACGGCCAACCGTTATAGTTCCATCTCGGCGGTGAGCGGCCGGTCCGCCGCCAATGGCCTGCGGCCGGCGATGATGGCGTCGATGTGCGGGCGCAGGATGTCGAGGGCCGCGACGACGCCCCTGCCGCCCGCAGCCCCGCGATTCGCCGTGCAGGCTTCGAGAATGCGCTGGTCCTGGCCGAGCGCGATGCGGAAAAAGGGCAAGAGGATCGCGGCCTTGAGCCAGCCGAAGCCGCCCTGGCGCGGGCCGGTAAGGATGGCGAAGCCGCGCACAACGCCCGGTTTCTCCTCGCGAAGATGGAACGTGGTCATCAGGTTGAGCCGCGACGGCCCCCAGAATTCGAGTTCGGCGATGCCCGGTGCCCGGTAGCGGGCGACGCCCCTGCCGCGCTGGCCCTCGAGCAGGCGGCTCACCAGCCCGTCCTGCTTCGTCTCGCCTTGGTAGACCGCCTCCACCCAGTCTTCGCCGCCGGTGATGGTGACGCGGACGCGTTGGCGCTTCGCGCTCAGACCGCGCAGGATCAGCCGGTGGGTAAAATGGGTGTGGGTGGCGTCCAGGATATTCTCCGCGACGTCGGCCAGCGTCGAGCGCACCTGGCTTTCCAGATACACCGAGATCGGGTCGATGCAGGAATCGGCGTGAACATAGGGCGAATGTTCGGGCTTGCCACGCGCGATGAAGACGAGGCCGCCCGCCTCGCAAGTGCTCCAGGCCGGCACCCCGTAGCCAGGCAGTTCCCCGACATGGCACGGCATGGCCGTGAGGCGGCCGGTCGCGTCGAACTGCCAGCCGTGATACGGGCACTCGATGCGGCCGTCGACCACCACACCGTCGGTGAGCGGCGCGCCGCGATGCGGACAGCGGTCGGACAGCGCCGCGACCCCGCCGCCGGTCCGGAACAGCGCCAGTGCGCGGCCCTCGTGCAAAACGCGTCGAGGCCGGCGCTTGAGCGAACGCGACAGCGCGACCGCCTGCCAGCGGCTTAGAGTTTGAAGCGGCGCATCACCGGCACCGCAATCCTCTGGATCGTTTGCTCGATTGCCCATGTCGCCGCTCGGGCACCGAAGGGAAGGTGCGCACTGTAGAATGCGGCGTACTCAATCGCCGCCTCTGCATGCCGGTTGCGCTTGAAACTTGCCGCTCCAGCACTCAGATTGTACGACATCCGTCGCTCCCGCGCCAGAAACATGCCAAGTGCGACGAGTCGCCGGTACAGGCCGTGCTCCTGCGGCAGCGTCGTGTCATAGCCGACCATCGGCGCGGTCAGCACCCCGCCGATGGCAAACAAGCCAATGGCCCCAGCAAGCCTGCCGTCGGCGGCGCGCACGCCGTGGAACTCGATCAGGCCGGTGTTGTGCGCGCGGCGCATAAACTCTGCCGTGTATTGCGGGTTTAGCGGGGTATATTTCTCTAGGTAGAGCATGGCGTAGAGTTCGGCGATGCGAGCGAAATCTCCCTCACCGATGTCCTGCGGGCCGCAAACCGGATAGTCCTGGCAACGCATCATCGCCATGTCGCGGGCAAGATCGGCGCCCCGCTCGGGCAGTGTTTCCCTGCAATCGTAAACATAGACCTGGCGCGAGGCGATCAGCCGGTAGCCCGCCGCGCGGAAGGCTTCGAGCAGGGGCGCGTCCATGCGGTCGTTGAAGGAACGCCAGACGATCACCCGCGTCGGCCAGCGATTCAGGCATTGCTGGGTGATGTCGCGGACAGCCTCGGCGGGCAGCCCGGGCCAGACATTGGTGGAGAGCAGCCAGTTGTTTGGTTGCGCCTGCCGGTCGGCGCGGGTGGCGGCGACGAGCAGGGAGGAGGCCCGCACAAGCACCCGCAGCGCGCGCTGCGTCAGCGAGCCGGGGGCGAAATTCCGCAACTCCTCCAGGGCATAGTCGGTGAAGGCGGCTGACGGGCAGCAGATGTAGCAGGTGCGCGACTCTCCGTCGTTGAGCGTCACGGGGATACGCACGCCGCCCGCCTCGACGAAGGTGAGGCTGGTGTCGAGATTTGCGATCAGGGCGTTCGTCGGAAGTCCGGCGAAGGTTGCTTCCAGGGCGCGGGCGGCGTCGCCCGCGCTTCGTCTCGGAGGGTGTCTGGCGGCTGTGCTCAAGCCTTGATGGCCGGAAGGCCGGCCCCGATTGTGCCTTGGAACGTCTTCACATCGTCCGAGGTGATCATCAGCGGCGACGACTCGAGCGCGATTATGACGCGCCAGGATTGCCCGGCAAATGGCACGGCCGCAAGTGTTTCTAAGCCGCTCTGGGCGGTGCCGGACGCAAGCCGCTGAAGCTGGGACCGGCGGACCGGGCGACGGTCTGCGCCGAGGCGAGAAAATCGCCCGCGCAGCGGGTCTTGAGCGGCGCTTCCGCGTTGCGACGTTTCGGCGTTCAGGGAAATCGCCTCCGGACTCCCAGACCGCTCTCCCCGAGGCTCACGAGTGGCTCATCTGCCCGGAAACCGTTGCGGATGTGCCATTGGCCGGACTGTCCGTCGCCGGTGCGCGTCGTAGACACTGGGCGGGTAAGCCGCACGTTGCGACCGGTACACATCTGCATTCGCGGTCTAACGCTGCGCGGCAGAGGTGAAATCTCGGCTACTTGCACCAGCAACGTGGCATGGAGATATTGGTCCACTTTGCCAAGCGGTCCATGAACCACGCGGCGGCTCATCAAAGTGAACCAGCACCGGCACGTGCGATTCTTGCGTAGCGCGGGCGATTCCCCTTAATCTCTCTCCGATTCACGCATTCACTGCGTCCAGGGACGAAAATGCCTTTCTGGTTCAAGCCGCGCTGTCCGCTGGATACCGGCGAGAAGGCCTGGACCGAATATCGCCTGCGCTGGTTAGTCGACCGCTTCGGGCTCGATCTCATCAATCGCGTCGAGTTTCTTCTGCCGGAAGATTTGTGGGCGAAACCGTGGAAAGGGACCGAAGCCGAAGCGCAAGAGATCCTCGACCGAGTCTGCGCTCACATGGAAACGCCGCGCGAGCGACTGAGCTTGGAGTTTGTCGACGACGACCAGTTGCCCAACGCCGTTGGGCATTACGATTATTCCGATTGGCGGCCGACGATTCGGATCGCTCGGTCGCAGTTGGAAGACCCCGTCGCGCTGTCGGCGACGCTCGCGCATGAGGTGGCGCATGACGTTTTGCTTGCCGGGAAGTATCAGACCGGCAATGAAGCGGATCTGGAGGACGTGACTGATTTACTCCCGACGATCTACGGGGCGGGACTTTTTGCCGCCAACGCCACGGTCCGGTCTACCAACTGGCGGAGCGGCAATTGGGAAGGGTGGAACATCTCGAAGCAAGGCTACTTGCCGTCGCGAACATTCGGCTACGCCTTCGCCCTGTTGACGCTGTTTCGCGACGAGTGTGATCCGCCGTGGGCCGAGCGCCTTCGGCCCGACGCCGCGGAGACGTTCCGGCTTGGGTTGAAGTTCTTGCGGGGAGGCGGCGATACGCTGTTTCATCCGGCAAGCTATCGATCGGATCGCGGTGATCCGACTCCGGGCGAGTTGCTTCAGCAACTGCAGCACGCCTCGCCGACGTTTCGCCTCGCCGCGCTTTGGGACGTCGCAGAACCAGATGCCGTGACCGTCGACGCGGTGGTCGATTGTTTGGGAGACCGCGACCCGCACGTCGCCGCCGCGGCGGGCCACCGCTTGGCAGAATTAGACTTCATTCATGAGCGTGGTCGTGACGAACTGGTGCGACGGCTCGAATCGCCGATCGAAATTGTGCGGCTCGGCGTCATACACGCCGTCGGCCGATTGCGATTGAGTCCGGGCGAATCGCTGGGCATTCTCAAGCGGCTCCTGTTCCACGAGAGTCGCGCGGTATCGCTGGCCGCGGTGATAGCCGTTGGACGATTCGGAGAAGAGGCGTCGGCTCTGGCGCCGCAACTGGTCAAGGCCTTAGAGCGGGCGAACGTGCGTCGCGATCCAGACGCAATCGAGGCCGCGGCCAAAGCCATTTGGAACCTCGTTCCCATTCCGGATGACCTGCTGCGAGACGTGTACGCCGGCGGGGATCGCGAGTTGTATCAGCTCGCGCGATCGGCGCTGCGGAGCACGCGAATCGCGGGGAGATAAAGGTGCCAGCCACCAAATCTGGAGAAGTCAGGCAACTGCCTTGCGCAGATCGCCCAGGTTTGGTGGCTGGCACGAATGGTTGCGCCGAAAATCATCCCACCGGCGGCAGGAGTTGAGCGAGCTCGACGGCCACCCGATTGCCGGCTGCCTCGACTACATGGGCACACGCGACCGCTTCGTGCGGCTCGACGCCCACGTCTTCGGCGTAGCCGCCGCCAACGGGCTGGCGAAATACGCGGATCTGCCGGGTGGACGCGTCGATCACCCACACCTCCGGGATCCCATGCCGGGCGTACAGCGGCACCTTCGTGCCGAGGTCGTAGGCCAGGCTCGTGTCGGCAACCTCGATCACGAGCAGCGCATCGGCGGGCCCCGGGAGCGACGTCGTGTAAAAGTCGGCTCGGGGCCGGAGGATCGTGATGTCGGGCTCAGGCTCGCTGACGTCGTCGAGACGGAGCGGGTTTTGGCACCACACGACCGCCGTCGCCCCGAGCCGCAGGCTGAAATGCGATGCCAGTCGCGCGACGATCGCCGCATGCAGGACTCCGATCGGCGACATGTCGATGATCTCCCCCTCGATGAGCTCCACCCGGTCTGCGGGCCCGAGGATGCCCGTCTCGCCCATGCGATGAAACGCGTCCACCGAAATCAGGTGGCGGGAGGGCGCGGCGGAAGGAATCGTGGCCATGGCGGCGGAATCCTCGGCGGAGTCGGCTCAGCATCACACAGAAAAGAGTATACAGAAGAACACCGCAGCGTCAATCTTCAGCTGGGGGCCAATGACGTCGTCGAACGCTCGCCGGTTGAGCCCGACGAACTGCCGGCGATCGACATCCACAGCCTCTGACCGGTGCCGGACGCGAGGTCACAACAAAGCCGCCTGGAGGCCGAGCCGCCTGGAGGCCGAGCCGCCTGGAGGCCGGACTCGAAGAGACTCCGCGCCGACGCCAAAAAAAAACGCCACTCCAGGGAGGAGGGCAGCCGTTCCGGGTGCCGCTGATTGGGGGCCGGAAAACGCCGGCACCAGCCTCATGAGCCGCCCATCCGCTCGAAAATGGCTGCGGACGTGTTTGCGGAAGTGCCATTGGCCGGACTATCCTTTTCGAACATGAGCGAAGCCGAATCGCCGGACACGCAGCCGGGTGCCCTCCGAGCCGCAGCGACCGGCTGCGACCGATCCACATGGCCGGTTCGGGTCGGTCGGGTCGGCGAGCCGGAGCCCAAGGCCGACGTGGCCCACCTCACCCCCTCCCAGCGCGTCAGCCTCTGCTGGGAGGTGACGAAACAGGCCTGGGCCCTCACCGGAGCGCCGCTGGATGAATCCGCATTTTGTCGCGATTCTGAGCGCCTTTCGCGACGAGGGAGTTGAGTTCCTCGTCATCGGCGCCCATGCCCTCGCCGTTCACGGCCATGTGCGTGCCACGCTCGACATCGATCTCTGGGTGCGGCCCACTCCGGAAAACGCCGCCCGCACCTGGCAGGCGCTGCGTCGCTTCCGGGCCCCCCTCGCGAAGATGAAGCTCGAGGACTTTGCCGAACGCGAGGTTCTCTACCAGATCGGCCTGCCCCCAAGCCGCATCGACATCATGACGAGTGTCACGGGGCTCGACTTCGACGCTGCCTGGCCCAACAGGGTCGTGGCGGTCTTCGGCGACGTCGCAGCTCCCGTGCTCGGCCTCGACGACATGCGCACCGCCAAGCGCGCGGCGGGCCGGCTCAAGGATCTCGCGGACCTCGAGGAACTCGGCTGACCACGGTTCCCGTACGCGGTCCGCCCCGTCCCAGGCTCGCCGCCGCGGCACGCCCCCGGCTGCATTCCCATGAGCACGCTCCAGCACCTCGCCGAGAAGGAGCTCGTGAAGCCCCCACGCTGGCTCCCGGCCAACGTGATGTACGAGACGATCATGGGGAGCGTCGCCTCCGGCGTGTCGGGCGACACGAGCGACATGGACGTCTGCTGCTGGAGGCCGCCCCGGATGCCGGATGTGCCACGCTCGCCGGCATGCTCGACCGGCTCTTGCGGGCCAACGTGCACTACGGATACGCCCGCGATCTCGGGCAGCTGGGCCCGATCGAACTGGGGCCGCTGCCCGGTCCGCCCTGAACAGCCTGGGCGGCGTACGAGCGGTCCACGGCCACCGGCCGGCTGCTGGGGAGCCTGAAACCGCTCGCCATCGTGCCGCCCTCGTCCACCGGCGTCGGTTGACCCGCGTTGCCCGTCATCGAGCCGACAGGCACCGCTGACGAGCACCACGCGTGCAGCAGGTCGTGCGTGCTTTGACGGGGCCTTCGTCGGCGGCCGAAGGCCTTGGCCCGCTTGGCGGCGCGGTTCTTCGCGGCCGCGATCCGCTCGCCGACCAACACATGCTCGAACCAAGCGTCGAACCTGCCCCGCCGCATCCGTGCCCCCCGCGTTGCCGAGACCTGCTCACTCCCACGACTTGGTCGTGAACCCGAGATTCGCGGCGTTTTCCGCCACCCCACGTTTTACCTGATCCCTGGGGGACCTCGGCGGCCGTCTTGCCGTCCCGCCAACAGAACTGCTGCAACAGGAGCAGATTCGGTCCGGAGCTACCTTCTGACTGGCGACGAGCCCACCAGGCGAAGGGGATGCCGCACCATCCGCTAGCCTATTGACCGATGAAAAGTAAATTCATGAGCAGCAGCGACAAATCCCCGTCGCGATGCGACTGCAGACGATGAATGGTTTATTCATGCCTCAATAGTGGCACCGCTGGACGACGTTGGTCCGGCCTGATCATCCCTCATCCCTGATGCCCCCATCCCCTCACCGTCTCCGCCTCACGCCCCACGGGCGGCTCGTCTACGAGCCCACGCCGGATGCGGACGAAGCGCCGGCGTCAACGCTGCCGCGCGACGTGGCGGCCGGCATCGCCACGGCTTTCGCGGATAACCAGACCGCGGGGCTTTTGCATCTGGCCGGCCTCGCCGACGCGGTCGCTTTGCCACCCGACCTGGCCTTCTTCCGCGGCCATGCCCGGCGGATCGTCACGGCCGTCGGGCACCTCGACGAACAGCGGCGCGGAGACTTCATGCTGGCCGCCGACCGCCGCGATGTGGAGCGGTTCCTTCCGCCTCCCGACGACGACGCGCTTGCGGCGGCCGGCGCCGCCGCGCCGCCGATGCCCGGCCTCGAATACCTCTCCCCAGCCGTGCTGCGCGAGATGTGGCTCGACCTTGCCACTGCGATCCGTGAACGATCCGGCGCGACCAGGGGCGGGCTGGCAGCGGCCCTCGCGGCCATCGACCCGGGGCTGCATCTGCTCGGCAAGGTGACATTTCATCTCGCCGAGAACCGCCGCGACGAGATACGCCCCTTCGCGTTTCTCGCCACCTACGCCCAGCGGCTCTCGGCAGCGTCGGCCGTGCAGCACCTGCCACTCGCCAAGGCGGTCGAGGAGTCGGCCGAACGCGGCGACCAGGCGAAGCTGGTGGAGCTGCTCACCCCGGTGCGGGCCGCGGCCGGGAAGAGCGGGATCGTCCGTGAGTGGCTCGAATCGCGGGCGATCTTCACGCCGCGTGCGATCACGATCGCGGACGCCCACCGTTTCCTGCGGGACGTGCCCGCGATGGAGGAAAGCGGGCTCGCCGTCCGCGTGCCCGACTGGTGGCGGGGCCGCAGGCCGCCGCGGCCGACGGTCCAGGTGAAGCTGGGGGACGATGCCCCGAGCGAACTCGGCGTCGACGGGCTGCTCGATTTCTCCGTGGACGTGGCGCTCGACGGCGCGCCGCTCGACGCCGCCGAGATCGCGGCCCTGCTGGCCGGCACGGAAAGCCTCGCGCTCCTCAGGGGTCGGTGGGTGGAAGTGGATCGCGACCGTCTCCGGCAGGCCCTGACGCACTGGAAGCACCTGGAACGCGCGCATGCCGATGGCGTCGACTTCGTGAAGGGCATGCGGCTGCTCGCCGGAGCCAGTTTCAGCGATGCCGGGGCGGTCGCCGATGACACCGCCGATTGGACGGCGGTGACGGCGGGAACGTGGCTCCGCGACACGCTCGCGGCGGTGCGCGACCCGCAGGGCCAGTCCGACTGCCAACCGGGCCGGGACCTGGCGGCGACGCTGCGACCGTATCAGGCCGACGGCGTCCGCTGGCTCTGGCTTCTCACCCGGCTCAGGCTCGGCGGCTGCCTGGCCGACGACATGGGCCTCGGCAAGACGATCCAGGTGATCGACCTCCTGCTCCGGCTCCGCGACGACGCGCGGCCGGCGGCACGCCGCGGCGGCAGGAAGATGCCGCTCGCGGTCGGGCCGGCGCGGCCGTGCCTGCTCGTGGTGCCGGCGTCGCTCGTGGGCAACTGGAAGCAGGAACTCGCCCGCTTCGCGCCGCAGCTGAAGGCCGTGTTCGTGCACCGCTCCGAGACCGAGGCCGCCGTGCTCGACCGGCTGGCCGCCGATCCCGAGCGGGCGCTCGCCGGGCTGGACGTCGTCGTCACGACCTACACGCTCGTCAAGAAGCTCGCCTGGATCGGCGCGGTGCCCTGGCGGCTGGCCGTGCTCGACGAGGCGCAGGCGATCAAGAACGCGTCATCGGCGCAGACGAAGGCCGTGAAGCGGCTCCGCGCGGAGGCGCGGATCGCGCTCACCGGCACGCCCGTGGAAAACCACCTCGGCGACCTGTGGTCGCTGTTCGACTTCTGCTGTCCCGGCCTCCTCGGCTCGGCCGCCGAGTTTCGCGGGTTCGTGAAGCGGATGGGGAAGCGGGCCGATCCGCAGGGCTTCGCGCCGCTCCGCCGGCTGATCCAGCCCTACATCCTCCGCCGGCTGAAGACCGATCCGCGGATCGTGCCCGACCTGCCCGCGAAGACGGAGATGCGGTCGGAGTGCGGCCTGTCCCGCAAGCAGGCGGCGCTCTACCAGCAGGCGGTCGACGATCTGCAGAAGCAGCTCCGGGCATTCCGCGACGGCGTCGGCGGCAGTGACATCCGCCGACGCGGCGTCGTGCTGGCGACGACGATGCGGCTCAAGCAGATCTGCAACCATCCTGACCAGTTCCTCCGCCCCGACGACGATGCGGCCTACACCGCCGCCGAGAGCGGCAAGTTCCTGCGCGTGGCGGAGCTCTGCGAACCGATCGCCGCCCGGCAGGAAAAGGTGCTCGTGTTCACGCAGTTCCAGACGCTCTGCGCGCCGCTCGCCCGCTGGCTGGGCGCGGTGTTCGGCCGGCCGGGCGTCGTGCTGCACGGCGCGGTGCCGGTCGGCCGCCGCCAGGCGCTCGTGAAGCGGTTCCAGGAAGACGACGCCGTGCCCTTCTTCGTGATCTCGGTCAAGGCCGGTGGCACGGGGCTCAACCTCACGGCCGCGTCCCATGTCATCCACTTCGACCGCTGGTGGAATCCCGCCGTGGAGAACCAGGCCACCGACCGGGCCTTCCGCATCGGCCAGAAGCGGAACGTGATCGTGCACGCCTTCGTCTGCCGGGGAACGCTCGAGGAGCGGATCGACGACATGCTCCGCCAGAAGCGCGACCTCGCCGCGCGCGTCCTGGGCCCGGCCGATGCGGGGGAAAGCCTGCTCACCGAAATGAGCGACGACGAGCTGCTCAGGGTCGTGGCCCTCGACGTGAGCCGCGCGACGGTCGATCCCTGACCGCGGCCCGGACGATTCCGGCTTCCAACGCGTGGCAGCCGCGGGCCACGATCATGGGGCCGGGCAGGCTGACCGGATACGGGCTCCTGGATGCATGCCTGGTGGTTGATGCGGGTCACACTTGACCCTCGCGCGGTTCGCTGGTCGGGGTTACCCATGCCCCATCGCCGGACGTTCGCGGATGCCATCGTGGCATCCGCTCACTCAGACCGGCCCGCGCTTCGGCATCCTGCCTTCGCCGACCGATCCGCCTGCGGCGGATCGGTGCCCGCGCTCAAGCCGGCTCCTGGGCCATGGGCAACCCCGCCCGATCCGATGGTTCGGCAGGATCGTTTGGGGCGCGAGGATCAAGTGGGCGACGTATGAGAGGGCACGACTGATGCTTTGTGCCATGCGACCGCCGGAGCGGGACGCCGTGCTGACGCGGCTGGAGCTCACGCAGTGCCCGCCCGCCGAGGTCTGGCGACGGCTGGAGGAGCCTTGCCGCATGGCGGCCGCGATCGTGGAAGCTCTCGCCTTCGAACGCGACGACGATCTCCGCAGCTACTACCGAGAGCATCCAATAGTTGACACAACGAGCTGACGGTTCGGGGCTGCCCATGCCCCGAACCGTCGGACGTTCACTCCGGCCCTCCAGGCCTTCGTTCACTCGATGCTGGCTGCGTTTCGGCTTCCTGCCTTCACTTGCCAGCAACGCCGCCTCTCAGGGCACGGGCAGCCCCTCACGGATGCATCGACGATGAGTGTCAACAAGAACGTGCTCCCAGTAGTAGCGTGTGCTGATCCTTCGCTGCTTCGACGATCCGGCACTGCGGGAGGTCTTCGGTCGATACTCGCTGGAAGAGCCAGGGGATGGGCCGCGGAACAGGCAGCTTCTCGAAATCATGCCTGCCGTGCACGGCGATGAGCCCGGTGGCCCTGTTCGCGAGGGCGGATGGCGGCCTGCCTGCTCTGGTCGGCGGCGTTCACGGCCGCGGCGGCCCGCACGCGGCCCCGCTGGCTTCGCTGGATCCTCCTGGCCGTGGCCGTGATCGCCCCGCCGCTCCGAGGCCGTCGAGGGAAACGACGACGTGGGGCTGACGCTCTCCGCCAGCCGCGACTGACGCCCGCATGGCGGACCGCGGCCGCCGTCAGCGCCGGCGCTTCTGCGCGAACAGCCAGGCGTACATCTCGGGGTCGTCGTAGGCCGGATCCCAGGCGTTGTGGCCGACCTCCGGATAGACGGTGAACTTCACGTCCGCCCCGGCGGCCTTGAGGGCGTCGACCATCACCTCCGACGCCCGGAGCGGCACCGCCTCGTCCTTGGCGCCATGAAACGCCCACACGGCCACCGGCTTGAGCCGCGGGGCGTCGGCCGGGTTGCCGCCGCCGCAGATCGGGACGATGGCGGCGAACCGGTCGGGATGGGCGGCGGCCGTATGCCACGTGCCGAAGCCTCCCATGCTCAGGCCGGTCAGGTAGACGCGATCCTTGTCGATGCGGTGCTGCGCCACCACCTCGTCCAGCAGGGCAACGACCACGTCCGGGGTCCAACGCGGCACCGGCGTCTGTGGCGAGACGACGATGCACGGATGGTCGAACTTCTTCTGCTCGATGAGTTTGGGCACGCCGTAGCCCTTGAGCTTCCTGACGTCCGTGCCCGTCTCCCCGGAGCCATGGAGGAACATCAGCAACGGCCACTGCTTCGCGGTGTCGCCGGCGTCGTATCCGGGAGGCAGGTAGAGCAGGTAGTTCAGACGGGCCTTGTAGACGAAATCCTTCTCGAAGGACTTCTCCTGCTGCACGGGCTCGGCGGCCCGGGCCTGACTCGTCGCGGCCGTGAGGAGCAGGCCAGAGACGAGCATCCGACGCGTGAGGATTCGAAACGGCATGGGGAACGTCCTCCTCGGTCGACTCGCGATGCGGCGGTGGCTGGATGAACGCAGGATAATAGACCGATGAACAGTAGATTCACGAGCAGAAGCGACAAATCCCCGTCGCGATGCGACGGCAGACGATGAATGGTTTATTCATGCCTCAATAGGTCGAGCGGGGCCGCTTCCGCAAGGAATCCTCCGCATCCCACCCCGGATTCGGGCCGCTTCTCGCCGGCCCGACGCCGTGGCATACTGCGTCCGGTCGTGCTTTCGACATGCCGCGGAGATTTCTGACATGCAATGCCGGACGATGCGTCGATTCGTGAACGGGTTCGTCCTGTTCGTCGCCCTGGCCGGTGCGGCCGCGACGTGGGCCGCTGATCCGGCTGCTGCTCCTGCTGTCGCCACGCCCGCTGCCGCCGACGAACAGGGCTTCGTGTCGCTGTTCGACGGCACCTCGCTGGCCGGCTGGGAAGGGAAGCCGGAGTTCTGGTCCGTCAAGGACGGGGCGATCGTCGGCGAGACGACGGCCGCCAACCCGACCAAGGGCAACACGTTCCTGATCTGGCGGCAGGGGCTCGTCGACGACTTCGAACTCCGCCTCCGCTACCGGCTCAGCGGCGGGAACAGCGGCGTGCAGTATCGGAGCAAAGACCTCGGCGACTTCGTCGTCGGCGGCTACCAGGGAGACTTCGAGTCGGGCACGAAGTACTCCGGGATCCTGTACGAGGAGAAGGGACGCGGCATTCTCGCCGAGCGCGGCCAGCGGGTGACGATCGACGCCGAGGGAAAGAAGCAGGAGGGGAAGCCGATCGGCACGGCGGCCGACCTACAGAAGGTCATCAAGCTCGACGACTGGAACGACGTCACCATCGTCGCCAAGGGAAACACGCTCGCGCATTTCATCAACGGGCAGCTGATGATGGAGACCACCGACGAGCAGGCCGCGAAGCGGGCGATGGAGGGCGTGCTCGCGCTGCAGGTGCACGCCGGGCCACCGATGAAACTCGAGGTCAAGGACATCCGGCTCAAGCGGCTCCGGCTGGCCGACGGCCGAAAGAAGATCGTGCTCGTCGCCGGAAAACCGAGCCACGGCAAGGGGGAGCACGAGTTCCGGGCCGGTGCGTTGCTCCTGGAAAAATGCCTCGACGCTTCCGGCCTGCCGATCGTCACCGCGGTCTACGGGGGTGGCTGGCCGGCCGACCCGACCGCCTTCGACAACGCCGACGCGGTGTTCTTCTTCGCCGACGGCGGCGCCGGCCACCCGGTGCTGAAGAGCAACCGGCTCGCCCAGATCGACGCACTGGCCAAGCGCGGCACCGGCATCGCCTGCCTGCACTACGCCGTCGAGGTGCCGAAGGAGAAGGGGGGGCCGGAGTTCCTCGACTGGATGGGAGGCTACTTCGAGGCCAACTGGTCGGTGAACCCGCACTGGAAACTCGAGCAGGCCGAACTCGCCTCCGGCCATCCGATCGTCCGCGGCGTGAAGCCGTTCGAGACGCAGGACGAGTGGTACTACCACATGCGATTTCGCGAGCCGGCC
Source organism: Planctomycetia bacterium (assembly GCA_014192425.1). Taxonomy (NCBI): domain Bacteria; kingdom Pseudomonadati; phylum Planctomycetota; class Planctomycetia; species Planctomycetia bacterium. Next base: position 96,526 of record BJHK01000007.1, read on the forward strand.
GCCGGCGTGACGCCGATCCTCACGGCCGTGCCTCCCGACTCGACCCGCGACAAGCCCGACGGCACCCACAGCAACAATCCCACGGTCCGAGCTGCCAAGGGGAAGGGCGTCCGCGAGGCGCTCGCCTGGGCCTACGAGCGGCCCGGCGGCGGCCGCGGCTTCGGCTGCACCGGCTCCCACTACCATGGCAACTGGGCCGACGACAACTATCGGCGAATGATCCTCAACGCGCTGGTCTGGACGAGCGGGCTCGAGGTGCCGGCGGAGGGCGTCGCCTCGAAGCCCACGGCGGAGGATCTCGTCGCCGACCAAGATCCGAAGTGAGCGGATCCGAAGTGAACAGCACGGACCGAACCCGAGGAGCAACGCGATGCCGAAACTGACGGTCGAGGGGGTGGGGACGTTCGAGGTGCCGGCCGGCAAGCGGCTCGTGAACGCCCTCGTGGACGAGTGCGGCATCGACCAACTCCACGCCTGCGGCGGCGGGGCCCGCTGCACCACCTGCCGGGTCGTGTTCTCCGCGGGGGAGCCCGGGCGGATGGCGAAGGCGGAGCGCGACGTGCTTGCGGCCAAGGGGCTCGCCGGCGCGCCGGGGCTGCGGCTCTCCTGCCAGATCACCTGCGAGGCCGACATGACGCTCGCGGCCCCGAGCCGGCTGGCGGGTTCCGGTCGGGCCGACGCGGGCCGCCGGCCCGCCGACGCGATCGAGCCGCCGCCCGAGTGGTCGGCCTGAGCCGGTCCGGCCTCGCTCGACACGATCAGGAGTCGACGAGGTACGCCAGCAGGCAGCCTGCCGTGATTGACGGCCATGGAAACGCATGTATACTATGGGCCGTCGCGGTGGGACTGGTGCCGCGTCGAGGAGGAGCCAATGGATATCGCCGGAGTTCGGGCCGCCCTGCACGCCCAGCCGTTCACCGCTTTCACCATCCGACTCGCCGACGGTCGGGCGTTGCACGTGCCGCATCCAGATTTTGTGGCGGTGACGCCGCGCCGGGTCATCGTCGGCACGATTGACGACACGTGGTCGGTCTTGGAGCCGCTGCTGATCGTGTCGCTCGAGCACGCTGCAGGGACGCAGGACGCCGATGCTCGTGACGGTGGGCCCGGGCGGATGGCAGGCTAGTTCGTCTCCAGCTAGCTCGTCTCCAGCAGTTTGCAGTTGGACCGCAGCCAGGCGGCGGTCTCGCGCAGCCGGTCGTCCAGCGCGGCCGCGGCCGTGAAGCCGAGGTCGCGACGGGCTTTCGCGGCCGACGCGGCCCAACTGCCCGCCGTCGCCTCGCGGAGCTTGTCGGGAGAGACGATGCTCGGCTGGCCGAGGGCGTTCCAGAAGGCCTGCACGGCGAGGCTGGCCGGCCAGGCCAACGCGACGGGCAGCGGGACGACGAGCACGCTGCGGCCGAGGGCGGCCGCGATCCGCCGGCCGAGGTCGCCGTAGGTGGGATGCTCGCGGTCGTCGCAGGCGTTGTAGATGCCCTGACCGGTCAGCGCCGGGCCGGCCACGAGCCGCTCGCCGCGGTCGGCTGCCGCCGTCAGCAGGGGGACGAGGTCGGCGACGTGGAGCAGCGAGAGTGGCGCGTCGCGAAATCCCATCCGGACGTGGAGGCGGATGCGGTCGATCGACTGGAAGGCCGCCGCGACCAGCTCGTCGCGGGGGCCGAACACGATCCCCGGTCGCACCACCGTGATCGGCAGCCGATCCGCCCGCAGTCGCAGTTCGCGCTCCCCGACGAGCTTGCTCGCGCCGTAGCGAGACACCGGTGCCGGTGGCAGCGACTCGTCCAGCGGCGTCGGGCCCGGAGCCGGTCCCGCCGCGGCGAGCGACGAGATGTGGACGAGCGTCGGCGGCGTCCCGATGCGGCTGCAGGCGTCGGCGAGATCCCCGACCGCCCGGCCGTTGACCGCCGCGAAGTCGCCGCGGCGGCGCGAGGCGACGGTCCCACCCGCGCTGATCACCGTGCCGCAGCCGGCCAGGGCTCCCCCCCAGTCGGCGACGTTCTCCAGCGTTCCGGCCACCGTCTCCACGCCGTCGCGTTGTAGCCGCAGCGCCCGGTCCGGCGACCGGACCAGGCAGCGCACGGCGTGCCCGCGGTCGCGGTACCAGTCCACGAGGTGACTGCCGATGAAGCCGGTCGCACCGGTGATGAAGACCGTCTGCATGACGAACGACCGCGGAGTCGCCGGTCGGTGGAATTCCCCCGCGACCGATCGGGATCAAGCATGATTCGCGATCTCGGCCATGCAACTGCGGAGCGGCCGGTGCGAACCTCCGGTCTGGCGGTCCCGCCGACTGCCGTCCGGCCCGGCTTGTCGCCCGGAAGGCGGGCGTGCTAGGGTCGCGGCGGTCGTTGCTCGATCGCTCGTGCCCGCCTCGCGTCTGCCATGCACGCCGCCATCCTTCAGTACCTCCCACCGGGCACCGAACCGCACGTCGCCGACCTGCTCGGCGGGCTTCCGCTCCACGTCCGACTCGCCCGGCCGCGGCGCACGAAACTCGGCGACCATCGCCCCCCCGGCCGCGGCTGGAGCGTGCACCGGATCACGATCAACGACGACCTGAACCCGTACGCCTTCATGACGACGCTGCTCCACGAGATCGCGCACGCAGCGGCCTGGGAACGGAATCGCCCCCTGCGGCGGCGCATCATGCCGCACGGCGCGGAATGGAAGGGGGCGTTCGCGGAGGTGCTGGCGCCGGTCGTCCGCCGGGGACTGCTGCCTGCCGACGTCGAGGCGGCGCTGGCCCGCACCATGCTGCGACCGGCGGCCGCCACCTGCAGCGATCGCGGACTGGCGCTCGCGCTGGCCCGCTACGACCGGCTCGACCCGGGGAAGATCCGGGCCGAGGAGTTGGCCGTCGGCACCTGGTTTCGGGTCGACGACGGGACGGTGTTTCAGGCCGGACCGGTCCTGCGGACGCGGCGCCGGTGCATCGAGGCCCGGACCGGCGCCGAGTACGTCGTGCACGGACTGGCGAAGGTCGAGCCCCTCGACGGGGCCGAGGTGCGGGCCCTGGGACGGTGCCGGCGGGCCGTCAGCGGACCTGCGGGCCGGCCGGGCTCGCGGTCCGGGCGTTCTGCATGAGCGTCTGCCCCTCGCGCAGCACCCCTTCGGCAACCGCCTCGACCTTCTGCTTGTCGATCGAGATCTCGATCTGATTGCCCTGCGGGGAGAACGAAAGGTGGATGGCGCCGGCAGCCACGAGGCCCCCGCCGACGAGACCGAGAAGGATCAGCGTGCGCATGACGTCGTTGCTCCTGCATACTCCGTGAATGAACCAAGCCGCGGCCGGCACCGGACCGGTCGCGAGGGGCAGGAGGATGGCACAACCCGGGTCAGGGAGCAACGGTGAATTGGGCCGGGAAAACAGCCCTCAGGCGGCCGCCTGACGGCTGTCGGACCTCAGCGGGCCGCCCGTGTCCGCTCCGGCTGGGGTGTGGCCCGCGTGTGACGGCGGCGCATGGTGTTGCCGTAGACGTGCAGCGGTCGGTAGGGGCGGTCCTCGATGGGCGTGGCCTTGAGCTTGTCGCGGGCCTCGCCAATCACCACGACCCGGGGATCGAAACCGGTGCCTGCGGCGTCGGCGCCAGCGGGCAGAAACGCGGCCGCACCAAGGGCCACAACGATGAACCTGCGCATGCTTTCTCATGCCTCCTTGTCGTTGCACCGGACTACATTTCGACTGATCGGACCGGCGCGGCGAAAAGTGCTGGCTCCGCTCCGAGCGCCGCGAAGCCGCCAGATTCGCTATGCGCGGAACCCTGCCTGCGAGGGGGGGGGCCGCCGAGGTGTTCGGCGGCGGCCGCGATGACGGCGACCGACGCCGTGCAGGTGCGGGCGATGTCGTCTATGCTGCGGAGTAACGCGGTCCGATTTCGGCCGCGCGGACAGCCAGGCGAAGTCGCTGACGCACCGAGGAGACGTTCGATGCGAGTCGTTCACCGGGTGATGGGGGGATGGGTGGCGGCGTGGGCCGTCATGACGAGCGCCATGGTCTGCCGGGCGGACGAACCGGCGCGGCCGGCGGCCAACCCCGTGGTCGCGGCCGTCACGGCCGCGTCGGCCGCCTACGCGCGGGCCTTCAACGAACGCGACTTCAAGGCCATCGGCAGCCAGTGGACGGCCAATGCCGAACTCGTCGAGGGGGGCAGCCGCGTCGCCGGCCGGGAGCGGATCGTGACCTCGATCCGCGGCTGGCTCGATCGCCATCCCCAGGCGGCGCTCGACCTGGTGGTCACCGACGTCGATCTGATGGCGGCCCCGCTGGCCCGCGTGAGCGGTGTGATGCGGTTCACTCGCAAGCCGGGCGAGCGGCCGGTCGAGTCGCGGTTCGTGTCGCTCCGCGTCCTCGAGGAGGGGACGTGGCGGTTGGCGGAGTCGATCGTCGCCCCCAGCCACGCCGCCGCGCTCGACGACCTCGAATGGATCCTCGGTACCTGGCAGGCGACGGATGCGCAGGCCGGCACGAGCGTCGAGACGACCTATGAACGGGCCCTCGGCGGCTACGCGATCGTCGGCCGCACGAAGGTCCGCCCCAAGACCGGGGCGGCGATCGAGACACTGGAGATCGTGCATGCGGACCGGGCCTCCGGCACGGTTCGTTCCTGGACGTTCGACTCCACCGGCGCTCGGGCGGAGGGGGTGCTGGAGACGGAGGGGACGACGCTCAACCAGGCGATGATCGGCACGCCCTCCGCGGCCGTCGGCGGCAGCATCGCCCGCTGGGAACGGGTCATCGCGCCGGCCGGCGAAGGCCGCTTCACGCTGCACGCCATCGACCGCAGCGTCGACGGGCAGTTGCTCCCCGACGGCGCCCCGCTGCACTTCCGCAGGATTCACTAAGGCCGGATGCACGAGACCGAGACACACCGGGATTCCACTCCGCCAGGTACGAGGAGACGAGCAAGATGACGACGAGGCATGGTTGCAGGCGCATGACCGCGCTGACGGCGCTGTTCGGGATCATGGCGCAGGTCCTCCTGCCGACGACGGGGCTGGGCCACGGCGGCGGCGGCGGGCACGTCGGCGGCCACGGTGGCGGCGGCGGTGGTCGCATGGGGGGATTCTCCGGCGGCGGCCGCGGTGACTTCGGCGGCGGCCGGGGCGACTTTGGCGGCGGCCGCGGCATGGAGGGGGCCCGTGACTTCGGCCCGCGCGACTTCGGCCCGCGCGAGGAGGGGGCCCGCGACTTCGGTGGCGACCGGGGCGCGGAAGGGCTCCGCGGCCTTGACGGCGGGCGCGCGCTCGACGGCGGCGGACGCCTCGACGGCGGCGGACGCCTCGATGGCGGTGGCGCCGGGCACTTTGCCGGTGACGGCCACGTCTCCCGTGCCGACTTCCAGCGGATCGCGGGGCAGGGGGGCGCCGTCGGCCGGCAGGGTGTCCGGCCCTACTCGCGGAACACGCTCGTCAACCGGGGCGATGCGATCCGCAACAACTTCTACAACGGCGGCTGGTATGGCGGCCGGGGCTGGTACGGCGCCCACTTCAACGCGTGGTGGCCGGGGGGCTGGTACGGCGGATTCGGCTGGGGCCTCGGCGTTGGCCTGCTCGGCGGCCTCGCCTGGGGCGAACTCGCCTCGTGGGGCGGCTACGGGTCGGCGCCGATCGCCTATGACTACGGCACCACCGTCTGCTATCAGGACGAGGGAGTGAGCGTCGGCGGCACGGTCGTGGGCTCGCCGCAGCAGTACGCCGACCAGGCTTCGACGATCGCGGCGCAGGGCGGGGCCGACGCGAAGATCGCCGCCGACGACCAGTGGCGGCCGCTGGGCGTGTTCGCGCTGGCCCGGTCGGAGGAGACCAACCCGGGCACGTTCCTCAGCCTGGCGATCGACAAGGAGGGGCTGCTGCGCGGCTCCTACTACGACGCGGTCTCCGACTCGACGCAGAACGTCACCGGCAAGGTCGACAAGAAGACGCAGCGCGCGGCGTGGACGCTCGGCGACAAGAAGACGCCGGTCTACGAGGCGGGCCTGAGCAACCTCACGCAGCAGCAGACCACGATTCTCGTCCACCGCGACGGCGGCAAGGTGGAGCAGATGCTGCTCGTGCGCGTGCAGGAGCGGCCGGGGGAGGAATCGAATCCGGGCACCACGGGGGCCAACAAGCCGGCAACGCCGCCGACTCCAGGCGTGAAGCCCGCCCCGCAGCCGGCGGTCGAGTCGGAGCAGATCGAAGAGGATTCGCAGTGACCCGTGCCGCCAGCGTCGGCCGGCCACTGGCCGGCCTGATCGCGGCGGCGGCCTGCGGCCTTGTGGCCTGTGGCGGATGCGGTCCGGTGGGGCGGGACGGGACCGGGCTACCGAGCGCGGCCGGCCGGCCGGGAGCGGACGCGGGCTCGACCACCGATCTCGCCAGCCGGTTCGGCGTGGGCCGGTGGGTCGATCTGACGCATGCCTTTGGCGCCGACACGATCTATTGGCCGACCGAGAAGGGATTCGTGCTGGAGCGGGAGTTCGCCGGCCCCAACTCCAAGGGCTATTACTACGCCGCCAACCGGATCGTGACGGCCGAGCACGGCGGCACGCACCTCGACGCACCCCGGCACTTCGCCGCGGGAGCACGGACCGCCGACCAGATCGACGTGGCCCGGCTCGTCGGGCCGGCCGTCGTCGTCGACGTGACCCGGCAGTGTGCCGCCGACCCGGCCTACGAGGTCGGCCTTGACGATCTCGTGGCCTGGGAGCGGACCCACGGCCGGCAGCTCGTCGACGTCATTGTCCTCCTGCGGACGGGCTGGGGGGCGAAGTGGCCCGACCGGGAGGCGTACCTCGGCACCGCGGCGACGGGGCCCGAGGCGGTGGCACAGCTGCGGTTTCCGGGACTCGCACCCGCGGCCGCCCGTTGGCTCGTCGATCATCGCCGGATTCGCGCCATCGGCATCGACACGGCGAGCATCGACCACGGCCCCTCCACCCACTTCGGCGCCCACGTCGCCCTGTGCACGGCGGAGGTGCCGGTGTTCGAGAACGTGGCCGATCTCGCGGCGCTGCCCGCCACGGGCGCCTTCGTGGCGGCGTTGCCGATGAAGATCGCCGGCGGGAGCGGCGGCCCGCTGCGGATCGTGGCCCGGCTTCCCGATGCGGACGGCGGTCGTTGACGGCCGCGAAACCGGCTATGATCGCGGCCCGCCGGTGGGCGGGCCGCGGTGCCCGGCCCGACGCGGCGATCACCGGGCAACGAAGGAGACGGCGATGGCGAAGAAGATCGTGATGCGGACGGGCGAGGCGCTGGTCGAGGCCGACGAGGCATGGAGCGCGGCGGAGCCGGAGGTGGTGATCGGCGAGCTCGACGGTCCCGTCGGCTACGCGATCGCCAACCTGATCGGCGACCAGGTCAAGGGGCACACGCGGGTCTGGGCGATCCTCAACAGCGACGTCCAGGTCAGGCCTGCGACGCTGATGGTCAGCAAGTACACGGCCCCCAACGCCCGCTACACGAACATCCTCATGGGCACGGTCCAGGCGGCGATCGCCAACGCCGTGCTCGATTCCGTCCGCGACGGGCACATCCCCAAGGCGAAGGTCAACGACATCGGGATCATCGTGGCGGTGTGGCTCGATCCGGCAGCTGGCGATGCGAAGGCGAAGATTGACCACGAGGTGCTGTTTCGCACGCACCGCGAGGCGACGGCCAAGGCGATCGCCAAGGCGATGCGGAACGAGCCCACGATCGACTGGCTGCTCAAGAACCAGAAGAAGGTCGGCCACTACTTTCACGACCTGGCCGTGAAGGGGGAGCTGTGAGCCGGCGGGAAAAACGGGCAAGAGGTGGCTGACACCTTTTCCTTGGTGGCGTGACTCCTCCCGGCCGCGGCGGCTGAAGACGGCCCGACGAACCTGACCTACACGTTCACCCGCACGGGCGCCAGCACCGCGCCGTTGACGGTCAACTACGGCCTCGCCGGCAGCGCCACGCAGGGCACGGGCTTCACCGTCGTTGGCGGAACGCCCGGAACGAACACGTTCGCCGCCGGTGTGGCGACGGCGAACGTGACGGTCGATCCCACGGCCGATTCCGAAGTCGACCTGCGGACGGACCAGGCAAAGCGGCTGAAGGATCTTGAGAAGGAGAACGCTCGGCTGAAGCGGCTCCTCGCGGACGCCGAGCTCGACAAGGCGATCCTTCGGGAGGCGGCCCTGGGTAGACCGCAGGTCGGCGCAGCAAACTTCTGAGCCCGGCGAAGCGGTGCCAGGCGGTCGAGCATGTGCGTGACATGCCAGGCCGTGACGTGGTGGCCGAACGCCGGGCATGCCGGGTGCTTGGGCAGGCGAGGAACACGCAGCACCGCAAGGCGCGCGTTGCCGACGACGAGCCACGGCTCGTGAAGCGGATCGCCTGGATGGCCTGCGACTACGGGCGTTACGGCTACCGTCGTATGACGGCCCTTCTGCGGGCCGAAGGCTGGTGGGTGAACCACGAGCGGGTGGAACGGATCTGGCGACAGGAGGGCCTGAAGGTGCCTGCAAAACAGCCGAAGCAGCGAAGGCTCTGGCTTGGGGATGGGTCATGCATCCGGCTGCGGCCGACGCACCGCAACCACGTCTGGGTGTGCGCCCACCACAACCAGTCTTGACGGGCCCGATAGCCTCGCGGGTTGACGTTGTTCATCCCGAATCGAAGGAGGCTTGCGATGGCTCGGCAGAACGATCGACGCAAGTTGGCGGAGTGGCAGCAGCGGCTGCGGCGGTTTGAGAAGTCTGGCCTGACGGTGGCTCGGTTCTGCACGCGTGAACGGGTGGCGGTGCCGACGTTTTGGTACTGGCGGCGAAAGTGTGCGGACGACGCCCCAGCTCCACGGGCCGCTCCGGCCGTGTTCTCTCCGGTCGAGGTCGTCGGTAGCGGGACAGTCACTCTTCGGTCGGCGACGGGGGCGGTGATGGAACTGCCTGACGATCGGCTGGATCTCAACCGGGCCGTAGTCGAGGCTGCAGCAGGATCGCCAAAGCCATGCTGAGCATCGCGCCGCCGCCCACGATCTACCTGCACTCCGGCACCACCGACATGCGGAAGAGCTTCGACCGGCTCTCGGGCATCATCCGAGGCACGTTCGGCGGCGACCCGGCCGATGGCAGCCTGTTCCTGTTCGTCAACAAGCGACGCGACCGGATCAAGGCTCTCTGGTGGGACGGCGACGGGTACGTGCTCTGGTACAAGCGGCTCGAAGAGGGCACGTTCGAGACGGTGCCCTCGCCTGCTGGTGAGGAGCGGGTGCGAATCGATCCAACGCAGCTGGCGATGATCCTCGGCGGCGTGCGATTGGCGACAGCGCGGAGGCGCAAGCGATACCACCGCACCCTCGTCTGAAAAAATCTCGCGTCTGCCAAAGTGACGCTTGCGCTTTCCTGTGAAGGCGTTGATGGTCTGGGCATGACGAAGGAAGTCGTGCTGCCGAGCGATCTCGCCGCGTACCACGCGATCATTCGCGAGCAGGCCCAGCAACTCGAGGATCAGAAGGCAAGGATCGCCAAGGCCGAGGCTGAGCGGGACGCCGCCCTGCAGTTGGCCTTCCGCAAGAAGATGGAGCGATATCTGCCGGATCCGAAGCAGTTCGTCCTCGACTTTGGCGACTCGCCTGAAGGCGTCGACGCAGCCGAAGGGATCGCTGACGCTGCCTTGGAGACGGTCGCTGGCTACGAGCGGCGGAAGCAGGCTACGGAGACGTCCCGCAGCGCGCAGCTTCCGGCCCACCACCCGCGGTACGAGGTGAAGCTCGACGTGCCGGGGAATCAACGGACCTGTGCGGCGCACGGCGAGCGGCAGGTGATCGGCTACGACTGGCAGGAAACGCTCGAGGTCGTTCCACCAAAGCTCGTGGTGCGTCGGACGGGCATCCCCAAGCTCGCTTGCCCGAAGGCTCCCGAGTGCGGCATGGTCGAGGCGCCTCGGCCCGCGGGCCTGGTCGAGGGTAACCGATACGACACGAGCGTGGCGGCCGAGATCATGGTCGCGAAGTACGCCTACCACTTTTTGGCTGGACGCCTGCCAGGAGCACGCTCCTGAACGTCCTGGAATCGGCTGCTCATCTCATCCGACCCCACTTACCTACCTGCGGAACCAGGTCGACCATCTGCTCGTCTATCTGGACGATGGCCTGATGCCGATCGACAACAACGAGACCGAGCAGCTGATGAAGCAGGTGGCCTTGGGCAGGAAAAACTGGATGTTCATCGGAAGTGTCGCGGCGGGCTATCGCTCCGCAAACCTCATGTCGCTCGTCAGCAGTGCCGCGCGGAACGATCTCGACGTCTGCATGTACATGAAGGCCGTCCTCGAACGGCTCTTGGCCGGGGAGACGAACTACGACACGCTTCGCCCCGACGTCTGGAAGCAATCGCATCCGGAGGCGCTTCGGCTTTACTGCCAAGAAGAGCGGCGATCGCGGGCCGATGCCAGGGCGGTCAAGCGCGCCCGGCGACGCATCGCCCGCCATGGCTGAACAGCCCCGGATCACCGCCAGCCGCTCCGCGGACCATATGGCGGTGGTGTGCGGTCACACCGAAGCGGGTGCGGGGCGTTTCGAGAAACCCGCTCCGGACGCCCGGGCCGCTCCTCCCAAGGCTCACGAGTCGCTTATCAGCCGGAAGACCGTTGCGGAAGTGCCATTGACAGGGCTATCCTTCCGTGGCGGCCTCCAGCAGGGGCCCGCCGCGGGACCACTGCGGTCCGCGCGTCGGCTCGACCCCGCCCGCCCTCCCGCTCGACCGTTGACGGCAGGGGGAATGCGATTTACCGTGCCCTGCAGGCAGGACTGCCACCGCACGGCATCGAAACAACACCCGGAAAGAGATGGTCTCTTATGTTCCAGCCCCCCGCTTCACGTTTCCGTCTGCCTGCAGCCTGCGCCATGGTCGCGTTCGTCGTCGGCATGGCGGCGACGCCGGCACGTGCCCAATTCGACCCCCTCACGCTCCGGTTCGACACCACGCATCTGGGCACGTTTCCGACGGTGTCGGGCTCGAGTTTCGGCGTCTGGTCCAGCGGCAGCACCGTGTCCGACGCGAACATCTACGTCAGCTTCCAGTGGTCGAATGCGGGCCAGTTTTCCGGCCAGCTCTCACCGTCGGTTTCGTCGACGAACTTTTTCGCCCTGATCGGCAACTCCGGCACGCTCAAGTGGGTGGGGACCAGCAACACCGGCACGGGCCCCCAGTGGAGCGGCGGCAACTGGTACGTGAACGACGTGCCGGCTGGCGCGACGGGCATGAGTCCAGCCTTCAGCGTCGCGCAGATGAACGCCGGGGCCGGGACGAAGATCTACACGACCTACGGAAACAACATGTACATCGAGTATGGAAAGAACTCGATCAGCGGCACGACCCCGCCCGCCACCAACGCCACGCAGGCTCGCTACACGGACATTGAGTGGACGTTCGTGACCGGGAGCAGTTTCAACAATCTCGACCTGACGAACATCAACAATGCCGGGGCGGCGCTGAAGGTGTCGTATTCGGGTTCGGCCCACTCCGCATCGGTGGGCTTCAGGGCCTTCACCAGCGAGATGCTGCCCACCCTCGGTGCCATCAATCCGACCCAGGTGTTTGCGGCCACCACGGCGTCCGGTTCGCTCGGCACGGGTGTCGCTCCGCCCGCCTACATCGCCGGCGTGCCGCAGGGGGCGACGATCCCGCCAGGCTCGAGCTTCTATGCCGCGTACCCGGCCTTCATCGCGACCGTGCTCTCGGGCAGCAACGAGGCGGTGAAGAGCCCGCTCCTGACGAATCAACCGGGAGGCGCGAATCCGACCGCCACGGCCCTGCAACAAGCCCAGGGCTTCACGACCTCCGGTAGCTCGGAGCAGGTCGCCATGTTTTTCAGACCGACATTCACGCCGGCCAATGCGAGTTACGACATCACCCTCAGCGGATCGATCGCGGCCACGACGGCAGGGGGAGCGACGAGGTGGTACGGCACAGGCTCGACACCGCTGACGATCGCCATCTCGAACGCCTTCAGTGGCACGGCAAACCAGGGTTTCTACGGCTATCTGGCCAACGGAAACGTCAATAACTCCACCGTGACGCTCGCCGGGGATACGAGCGGGACGACCGGCTGGGGGGCCTTCTCGAACGATTTCTGGGCGGAGGGTGGGAACAACGGAGGCAGGGGGAACCAGGGGGGGCCCAGCCCGGCCATCGCCTCCGGATCCAGCAGCATTGATTCCGCCCATTACGGGCAGATCGTCCAGCGGGCGCTTGGAGATCTCCAGCAACTCCTGATGATCGGGGCGTTCGGAAACGAAACCAACGTCACCCTGCCGGCCGTGCCGCTGGCCGGCGGCAACACGTCGCAACCTGGCTTCGAGCCGTACTCGGGTCCCCTCGGTGGTGCGCCCTCCCAGAACGTCTGGTCGGCCAAGTCCAACGCCTACCTGAATACGGGAACGGCCGGCTTCAATGAGTTCGGCGAGTGGGTGTGGCAACACTCGGAGAGCGTCCTCAACGGCACCAGTTCGACGGGGGCCATCTACTCCAATCCGTACGACGACCGCTTCAACCAGTACGCCGCCAGCGTGGCGATCAACATGGACCCGAGCGGGGGCACGCTCACCGTGCAGCTGCGCGAGATCAACGCCGTCCCCGAACCCCCGGCCGTCGCCCTGCTGGGCATCGGCGGAGCCGCGATCGGCGGCGTCTTCTGGCGGGTGTGGAGGCGCCGGGCCTCGGCCCGTACTCCTCGGACATGAGCAGGGTGGCCGGAGCCTGAAGCCCGGCCGCTCAGCGGAGCGGAAGCGTGAGCGGCGGCGACCCTGCGGGCCCGGTCGGCGGCGGCGGACTACCGAACAGCGTCTCCAGCCAGCGAATCGAGCCCGCGTGACAGGCCCTCGCCGATCACCGCCTTGTCTCCCAGCGCAAACCGCGGATCAATCGCCGCACGCAGCTTGACGAGCAGGTTGGCGAGGGGCGCCAGTGCCGCCGTCGGCGTCACCTGCAGTTCGTCGAAGAGCACCTGCGCGGCCTGTTCGCCGGCGAACGGATCGGCCAGCGGCAGCCGGGCCCCGGCCAGGTTCATGCTCGCCATGCCGGGGGTGTGGGTGGCATGCCCGAGGAGCGGCGACAGCCAGGCGGTGAACCGGCCGCAGAGCGGCCCGCAGAGGGTCACGCGGTTGATCACGCGGCCGGCCGGCACGACGAGTTCGGCAGCCTCCGGCGCGAGCCGCAGCCACGGTGCGCCCCGGACCCGTCCGCAGGAGGCGGCGACGTCGAAGGGCGATGGACAGCTGCCCTTCCACGAGTCGGACCGCGACCGCGCTGGCGGCCAGGGAAAACCCGCCGCTGTCGGCGGCCGTCCAGGCCGTCGAGGTGTCGAGGTGTCGAGGTGTCGAGGACGACGCCAGCCTGCTCGATGCCGCTGCCGCCGCCGACATGCTCGCCTGGGAGACCAGTGGGTTCTCGGTCGACGCGAGTGTCCGGATCACGCTCAATAGACCGCGATGTGCCGAGCTACTTTCAGAGCTTGGAACACCTGCTGCGGTACTGTGCGCGGCCGCCTGTTGCGCTCGAGCGACTCTCCGTGAGCCGCGGCCCAGACGGCCGGATCGCCCGCGCCCGCTGCGTGCTGCCCAGACACACAGCCGCCAACTGGGTCGGGCCCGGCCGCGGCCGAAAATCCACGCGGCCGGGGGCCAATGGCGTCGTCGTGGCGTTCAGACTGCTTTCCGAGTGCGAAACCATTCCTGGCCTTCGCCCTCTTGGCAACCTCCGGTTGCTGCGGACTTCCTGTCCGCGAACCAGGCCCGATCCGGAAGATCCTCACGTCCGCGATCGACATCCACAGCCTCTGACCGGCATCGGCCGCGAGGCGTCGAAGCCCCGGGAACGGCCGACGGGGACGCGGTCTGCGCAGACGCGAGAACAACGCCATTGAAGGTGGCCCGCCGTGTCAGATCGGCCAACGACTGTCGGCTCAACGGCTCGCCGGTGTCGGGCACGGTTTGGCAGGCGGTGGCAACGACCATCGCTCAATCCATCGGGGAAAAAAGTGGCCTTGCGACCGCGACCTTCATGGTCTTCCACTGTGAAATCGCCTGCGGCCCACCGTTGCCGCCAGCGTCGCACTTGGTGTTCGGAGAATCCCACACGATGGCCCGCTTCCGCATTGCGAATGGTGGGTTGTTCGTGAATGAGCAAGGCGAGTCGATAGCGTTGGGCGTCACGGACAAGAACGGTTCGCCGCCGAACGGCGACGCTTCCAGGCGGCGGAACGCCGCCGCATGCCCGCTGCCGCCGCGAAGCGGCGAGTTGTATCAGGTCGTCCCAAGCAGCCCGCCGCTGGCCTATCGCGCCAAAGGATCTACGCCATCTCGTAGCCAACGAGTTGCCGCACTCGGCCAGACTGCCTGGTTCTCGCAGGCACTGGGTCAAGGCTCGTACCAGCCCCGTTCTTCCCCACAGATTCTGCCGAAGACCCGTTTTTTAGAATCCCTCAGCCCAGGGATGATCGTGCAGTCATGCCCTGACCTTGGCGAAATGACACCTTTTGCCGCGGCGTATCAGGAGGCCGCCAGCAGCGGCTGTCCCGTGGCTTCGAGCACCGACAGCCACAGGTCCCCCTCGGGGGCGACCTGGTTCTGCTGGCTCACCGCCAGGGCCATCGGAATGTGGACGAACCGGCCGTGCCAGCGGCCGACCACCATCTCCGTGCGGCCGGCGAGCGCCGCGTGAACGGCGTTCTGCGCCAGCCGCAGGCAGTAGACGCTGTCGTAGGGGTTCGCCGGCACGCTGCGGATCGCGTAGCTGGGGTCGATGTATTTGAGGTTCAGCTCCTCCCCCGCGGCGGCGAAGTGGTCGGCGATCCGCTGCCGGAGGAACAGGCCGATGTCGTGCAGCCGACGGTTGCCCGAGGCATCGACCCCCGCCGTGGCTTCCGTCATCAGGTCCTGGCCGGCCCCCTCGGCGACGACGATCACCGCATGCCGGCTGCGTCGGACGCGGGCGAGCAGGTGATCGAGGAGGCCCGCGGGGCCGTCGAGCGCGAACGGCACCTCGGGGATGAGCACATAGTTGGCATCTGGCTCGGCGAGGGACGCATAGCAGGCGATGAAGCCGGAATGGCGGCCCATGAGCTTGACGAGGCCGACGCCGTTGGGGGCGGCCTTGGCTTCGACGTGCGCCGCCCGGATCGACTTGGCCGCCTCGCCGAAGGCCGTCTGGAAGCCGAACGACTGGTCGATGAACGGGATGTCGTTGTCGATCGTCTTCGGCACGCCGACGATGGCGATCTTGCCGTCGCGGTCGGCGACGGCCTTGGCCACCTGCATCGCCCCGCGCAGCGTGCCGTCGCCGCCGATGACGAACAGGATGTTGATGTTCATCCGCTCCAGGCAGTCGACGATCGCGGCCGGGTCCTGGCCGCCGCGGGAGCTGCCGAGGATCGTGCCGCCGTCCTCGTCGATGTTGCTCACCACCTCGGGCGTGAGGTCGATGACGTCGTGCCCGTAGCGGGCGATGAACCCCTGGTAGCCATTGCGGAAGCCGTAGATCCGGTGCACGCCGTAGTGGAAGCGGAGCTCCATGACGAGGCCGCGGATGACGTCGTTGATCCCCGGGCAGAGGCCGCCGCAGGTGACGATGCCGACGCGGGTCTTGGCGGGGTCGAAGAAGATCGACCGGCGCGGGCCGGCGGGCTCGAAGCCGGGCAGGTCGGCGGCGGCGCAGCCGCTCTCCGCGACGAGCCGGGCGGTGTCGTGGAACAGCACCCGGTCGTCCTCGGCGACGTAGTGGGAAGTCGTCGCTCGCGACTCGACGAGTGGCCGGAGTGGCGAGTCGAGGCGGCAGGGGCCGAGGCACTTCACGGCGAGGTCGGCGGGATTCATCCTGGACGCTCCGGGGCTGTGGCGGCGGTGTGTGGTCTGGCGAATCAGCCGGTGGTCCGCATGCCGGCGGCGATTCCCTGGACGCAGAGGCGGAGCAGGTGGCGGAACGCGTCGCCGTCGCCGCCGGCGGCAAGGGCCGCGCGGCGCCGGCGCATGAACTCGATCTGCACGAGGTTGAGCGGATCGATCGACGGGTTGCGGGCCTCGATCGACCGCTGAAACCAGGGCGTCGTCGCCAGCAGTTCGCCGCCGCCGACGATGTCGAGGATCGCCTGCCGCGTCCGGTCGCGCTCGGCGGCGATCCGCTGCCAGATGCGGCGCCGGGCGTCGGCGTCCTCGGCCAGTTCGGCGTAACGGTGGGCGACGAACATGTCGGCCTTGGCCAGCGCCAGCGTGGCGTTGTCGATCGTCGCCTGGAAGAACGGCCAGCCGCGGTACATCGCGCAGATCGCCTGCCAGGCCGAGCGGTCGTCGTACTTGACCTCGACGAGCGCCGTGCCGAGCCCGTACCAGGCGGGGATCATGCACCGGCTCTGCGTCCAGGCGAAGACCCAGGGGATCGCCCGCAGGTCGTCGAGCGTGCGTTCGCCGCGCCGCCGCGAGGGCCGCGAGCCGATCGGCAGGTTCTCGATGTCCTCGATCGGCGTGGTCTGGGAGAAGTAGCCGATGAAGCCCGGCTGATCGACGAGCTCCCGGTACACGGCGTGCGACCGCTCCGCCATGCGGCCGACGAGATCGATCCACGTTGGGCTCGGCTCCGTGCGGCGAACGCTGGAGGCGACGAGTGTCGCCCAGGTGACCTGCTCCAGGTGTCGACGGGCGATCTCGGCATCGTCGTACCGCTCGGCCAGCACCTCCCCCTGCTCGGTGAGCCGGAGCGAGCCGTCGAGCGTCTCGGCGGGGAGCGAGAGGATGCCGCGGGCCGCCGGGCCGCCGCCGCGGCCGAGCGAGCCGCCGCGGCCGTGGAAGAAGGTGACCGCCACGCCGCGGGCGGCCGCGGCGCGGTGAAGCCGCTCCTGCGCCGTCTGCAGGCCGACGCAGGCGGCGAGGTAGCCGCCGTCCTTGGTGCTGTCGGAGTAGCCGACCATCACGACCTGCCGGTCGCTGCGACCCGCGAGGTGGGCCCGGTAGCGCGGCTCGTCGAGGATCGCGGCCAGCGTCTCGTGGGCCTGGTCGAGGTCATGGATCTTCTCGAACAGCGGCACGACGGCGACGTCGCGGTCGGCGAGCGGCTCGCCGTGGGCGGCGGCCCGGCCGCGGGCATGCCGCCACAGCCAGAGCACGGCGAGGACGTCGGCCGGGCAGCGGGTCAGGCTCACGATCGCGTTGCCGAGGCAGTCCGGGCCGAACCGGGCCGCCGCCCGGTGGAGCGCGGCGAACAGGCGGAGCGCATCGGCGGTGAGGTCGCTGAGACCGGCAGCGGCGATCCCGGCGTCGTGGTCGAGCGTGCCGGCGAGCAGGGCTGCGAAGGCGGCGTCGTCGAGGGCCCGCGCGGCATCCGCGCTGGAGACGAGGCCCGCGGCGGCGAGGATCTCGGCCATGATCCCCCGGTAGGCACGGGCGTCCTGGCGGACATCGAGCCGGCTCATGTGGAGGCCGAACGTGCGGACGAGGTCGAGCCACTGCCGCGGCGGCGATTCCTCGGCGGCGAGCCCGGCGTCATCGAGGCAGGTGACGAGGGCGGCGACGTCGGCCTCGAGGTCCACGCCGGAGCGGTAGCCACCCGGGAGGGGCGGTGCGTCGAGGTCCGGCGCACGGGCCCGCTCCAGGCGGAAGCGGATCATGCGGATCCAGCGTCGGCAGATCTCGTGGGCGGCGAGTGGTTCGAGCGCCGCCGACAGTTCGGGCCAGTCGGCGGACAGGGCCGCCAGCCGGTCTTCGAGGGCGCCGCCCCCCGCGAGCGCGGTTCGCGACACCGTGAGCAGGTCGTGGAGCCGGTGGCACCACTCGACGTGGCGGTCGATCGCCGCCGACCGGAGCCGGACGAGCGTGGCGGCTGTGACGTCGGCCGTGACGAATGGATTGCCGTCGCGGTCGCCCCCCATCCACGAGCCGAAGGTGAGGAACGCGGGGATCCGGAAGGAGACGCCGGGATAGTGACGAGCGAGCGCCGTCCGCAGCGCGGCGTGCACGCGGGGCACGGCCTCCCAGAGCCGGGGCACGATCGACAGGCCGCGTTCGACCTCGTCGGCAACGGTGGGGCGGGTGGGGCGGAGGAACTCGGTCCGCCACAGCACGGCGAGCTCGCTGCGCAGGTCCGCCTCCTGCTCGGCCCGCTCCCGGGGCAGGAGGTCGTCGCGGTCGAGTTCCCGAAGGCCGCGCCGCATGCGGCGGAGTTTGGCACGGATCGACCGCCGCTTGGCCTCGCTGGGATGGGCTGTGAACACGAGCTCGACGTGCAGCCGGTCGAGCCAGCCCTGGACCTCGGCGGCGGAGCGGCCGAGGCCGGCGAGTTCCTGGATCCCGGCGCCGAGCGACTCGCCGGGGGGCTGCGGATGAATGAGCCGCTCCCGGTCGCGGAGGACGCGGACCCGCTGCCGGTCCTCGGCGATGTTGACGAGGTCGAAGAACACGCTCAGCGCGCGGGTAACGAGCCGAGCCTGGTCATGGTCGAGGGCCTCGATCCGGGCAGCGAGGGCCGGTTCCGCCTCATGATTGCCCGCACGGCGGTCGCGGGACAGGCCGCGAATCTCCTCCACGAGGGCGACCGCCGCATCCCCTTCCGATTCACGGATCACACCGCCGAGCATGTCGGCGAGGAAGCGGATGTCTCGGCGCAGCAGGTCGTCGGCCACGGGGGGGGTCCGGGGATACGGGCGGGAATCGGTGACCACTCTACCAGCAGATTTCCAGCAATTTTCGCGCCGCAGCCTGGTAGGCGTGAAGCGGCTACGGAACGCGGGCGCCGGAGTTGCCTCTGGCCAGTCCCTGGGCAGCGGCTGCCGGGGAAACCGGCAGGCCTGCGGCCATGCTGGGTGTCGAGTGTCGGGGAATGCCAGGAGTGACGTAAAGCCTGCCAGGCTGTCGCGGTATGCTCACGCAGATGAAAGCCATTCAGGGACGAGTGAGAACAGTGCACGGGAGCCTCGTCGGCCTTGTGGTCGCGGCATGGCAGGTGGGTGCATGCGGCCGCGATCCGGCGACCGCGGTCGCTCCGCCGACGGCGCCGGCCAGGGGCGAACAGGTGCAGGACGACCTGAAGGTCGACCGGGTGCGGGACATGCAGGTCGCGGCGGAGGCGACCGGACGAGCCCCGTGGGGGCACTGGGGCGATCAGCCCGGCGCGTACGCGGCCTGGTCGAATCACTCCAACCGGCTCGTGCCTGTGTACACGTTCGGCATCGGCCTGGATGCGGTGGCCCGGGAGCGGAGCGTCTACCGCGACGCCGACCGGCTGACGGCGCTCTTCGGCCGGCTTCCCGACCGCACGCTCGCCGCCGACGCCGACCATATAGATCAGACCGACGTCGCGCGGCTGCAGCAACTGGCCGTGGATGCGGGCAAGAAGTACGTCGTGCTGATCGTGTTCGACGGGCTCGACTGGGACCTGACGCGGACGGCTGCGATCGCCGCCAGCGGCAGCGTCGGTTACACGGCCGGTCGGGGGACGGGTTTGGTGTTCCAGGACTACCGCCGCGTCGCCACCGACTTCGGGCTCTGCGTCACGAGCCCGGCGAACGCCGGCACGAACGTGGACGTCGATGCCCAGGCGGTGAAGAATCCCGGGGGCACGATCCCCGGCGGCTACGATCCAACGCGCGGGGGCACCAGCCCGTGGGATCCGCGTCGCGACCTGCGCTACCTGACCGGCCGCGACCGCGACTGCCCGCACGCCGTCACCGACTCCGCGGCCTCGGCGACGGCCTTGTGCAGCGGTCGCAAGACCTACAACGACGCCATCAACGTCGGCCCGGACGGGGAGCAGTTCGAGCCGATCGCCCGCCGGCTCCAGGCCCGGGGCTTTGCCGTGGGTGCCGTGTCGAGCGTGCCGGTGTCGCACGCCACGCCTGCCTGCGCGTATGCCAACAACGTGTCGCGGGACGACTACCAGGACATCGCCCGCGACATGCTCGGCCAGCCCTCGATCGCCCATCGCGACGCGGCGCTCCCTGGCCTCGACGTCCTCATCGGAGGTGGCTGGGGCGTGCCTGGCGATCCCGTCAAGGACCGCGACCAGGGGCGGAACTTCGAGCCGGGCAACAAGTACGTCGCCGACTCGACGCGGGCGGCCATCGACATGGCCCGCGGCGGCCGCTACGTCGTGGCCGAACGAACGCCGGGGAGGCGTGGTGCGGACGTGCTCGGTGCCGCCGCCCGCGAAGCCGCCGCCGGCGGCCACCGGCTGTTCGGATTTTTTGGCGCCGGCGAAGGACATCTCCCCTTTCGGACCGCCGACGGTGACTTCAATCCCGCCGGCGGGCCGGTCGTCGACCCCGCGGCCGACGCCCTGCGGAAAAAGTACGGTGGCGCGATCCGCTACACGCCTGCCGATCTCGAGGAGAACCCGTCGCTCGCCGAGATGACGACCGCGGCCCTCGACGTGCTCGCGGCCCGAGGCCGGTTCTGGCTGATGGTCGAGGCCGGGGACGTCGACTGGGCAGCCCATGCCAACAACATCGACACCTGCATCGGCGCGGTGCACAGCGGAGACGCCGCGTTCCGCGCGGTGGTCGCCTGGATCGAGGCCCGGCAGGCCTGGACCGACGCGGCTGTGATCGTGACCAGCGACCACGGCCACCTGTTCGTGCTCACCGATCCGCAGGCCTTCGCCCGGCCGTAGGACCGACTCCGCGCGCCGGCATCGCAACCGATCCCGCCGCCCGAGTCGGCCCCGCCGGGCATCACCCACCTGTTGGCCGTCGAGCGATGCCACGGCGGCCAAGGTTCGCATCCGCGCCGGCCATCGATCGCGAGGCGTCGATGGCCGCTGAAGGAGTGCTCGCCACGCTCCGGGAAAACCCTGCCGACATCGATTTCGACCGGCGTCATCGCACCATCGAAGCGGAAGTCCTTGGCCCCGTGTATCGCGAGATCTGGCGAGATGCGTTTCCCGATGAACCGCTGCCCGATTGCGTGTAACGGCGCATCTGGCTAGCCTCGTGCGCGGTGGTGTGCTGGAACGAGTCCCTTTTCCTTGTGGAGCCTGCGATGAGCAAAACTGTCGTCGGTGCGGCGCTGGGTGTACTCCTGCTGGTCCCCGCTCTCGTGGTGGCCGAGCCGCCATCGGCGTCCTCCCCCGCGTCCGCCCCGGCCCCGGCGGTGCCGCCTGCCGGGAAAAAAATCGTGTTCGACGGCAACAGTTGGTTCAACTTCGTGCCGGGCGGCGTCGCCGAATGTGCCAAGACCGCGGGGATCGAGGGGCACGAGGCGCTGGCGTGGAAGCCGCGGGAGACCGGCTTCTTCAAGGAGTCGAAGGTCGACGTCTATGCGCACGGCGTCCACCATTGGGGGGAAGTGCCGTGGAGCCATGGCGTGACCGCGGAGCAGATCGTGGCCGCCGGGCTCGAGGGCAATCCCGACTTCAGGGGTTACTACCATGCCGCCTGGCTGGTGGGAGACGGCCGCGGCGCCGACAACCCGGTCAAGACGGTGGCCGACTACGATGCATCGACAGTCATCGACGTGCGGGCCAAACTCGAAAAGACCTGTCGTCATGTCGAGAAGATCGTGGATGGCCTGAACGAGAAGTTCGGCAAGCGGTGCGTGTATCTCGTCCCTGTCGGCGAGGCCACGCTCCGGCTCCGCGAAGCGATCCTCGCCGGCACCTACCCCGGGCTGACCAAGCAGTCGGAGATCTGGTCGGATGCCATGCCGCACGCCAGCCCGCACGTCATGGCCCTGAGCGGCTACTGCCACTTCGCGGCCATCTACCGGATGTCGCCGGTCGGGCTGAAGATCAGTCGTTTCAAGGAAATCACGGACGAGCAGCACGCCATCCTGCAGCGGATTGCCTGGGACGTGGTCTCGCAGTATCCGTACGCCGGGGTCTCGCCGTTCCCGAAGGCCGAACCCGCGACGGCTCCGCGCTGAGTCGGCATCGAACGTCGGGAACGCAGCGCTGGGGCGCCGCCGGTCAGCGCGGCCGCGCGGCGCGGGGCCGGCGGCCGACCTCGACCTGGAGGGACCGCGACCGACCGTCGCGGACGATCTCCATCGTCACCGTGGATCCGATCGTGCGGCGCGTCAGCAGGAGTACGAGCGTCGCCGGTTCGGCGATCTCCTCCCCGTCGAATCGCAGGATCACGTCCCCCGGATCTATGCCCGCCACGGCCGCCGGGGACATTGGCTCGACGGCCGCCACGAGCACGCCCGGCAAGGCCGGGGGCGTGGCGCGAAGCGATAAGCCGAGGTAGCCGCGCTCCAGGTTGCCTCCGGCGAGGATCGCCTCCGCCACCTGCCGGGCGGTGTTGCTCGGGATTGCGAAGCCGATGCCGCTGAAGTCCTTGCCGACGATCGCCGTGGTGATGCCGATGACGCGGCCGTGGACGTCGACGAGCGGCCCGCCGGAATTGCCCGGATTGATCGAGGCGTCGGTCTGGAGGAACTCCTGGTAGGGATTCTCCAGCACGCCGCGCCGGCCGACGGCGCTGACGATGCCGTAGGTGAGCGTGCGGTCGAGGCCGAACGGGTTGCCGATCGCCCACGCCATCTCGCCGACCTCGACCTTGTCGCTGTCACCCCATTCGGCGGTCGGCAGCCGGCGGGCGTCGATCCGCAGCACGGCGAGATCGGTGGCGGCGTCGGCGCCGACGAGTTCCGCCTGGAAATCGCGGCCGTCGGCCAGCGTGACTTCGATCTCGTCCCGGTTGGCGACGACGTGGTAGTTGGTGACGATCACGCCGTCGGCGGCCACGACGACGCCGGAGCCGACCGACTCGCTCGTCGCTCCGGTCGGCGTCAGGCCGCGCAGGGAGGCGATCTCGTCGGCGACCGTCGTGACGTGCCGCTTGCCGGTGACGTTGACCACGGTCGGGCCGATGACGCGGGCCAGCGTCGTGAACAGTTTGCCGACGCTCGTGAGCTCGGCTCCCTTGGCGGCGTCGCGGATCGCCGCCAGCTCGCCGCGGGTCTTGGCGTACTGGATCCGGCCGGCCAGCGACGGCCAGACGATCAGGCCGACGAGGACCACGAGCCCAAGGAACAGCAGGAGCGTCCGCAGGCTGGCGAACGACGGCCCGGAGGCGGTGCGTCCGTTCATCGCCCACAGGCCTCCGGCTTGCCGGCGGCGATCGCCAGCCGCACGAAATCGACCGCCGCCTTCGCCGCCCGGGCGAGGGCGAGGTCGGGGCCGCCGCCGAGGAGATGCTCGACCCGCTCCACGCCCGCCGCCGAGGCCAGCGCGATGTCGATGGCGAACCGACCGTCGGGACCCGGACGCGCAGGCCCGACGGCGAGCCCGAGGTCGGTGGCGAACGCCGCGCGGACGGCGGCGGCGACCGTCGCGGCTTCGCGGGCGCCGCCGGCATCGGCGTTCATGTCTCCGCCCGGCTCGACGCCGAGAAACGCCGGACGTGGCCGGCCGGCCGCGAGGACGACGCCGCCGCGGAATCCCTCCTCCCGCGCTGGGGGACGACGGCGGGCCTGCGCCGCGGCGAACAGGGCCGCGACCCGGCCGGCGCTGCCGACCTCTGCCACGGCCAGCGAATGCCCGGCGCCCGTCAGGGCCCGCAGGGCCGCGTCCTCGACCTCGTCGTCCTCGACGCCGAAGACGAGCGGGCCGAGGCAGTCGCGGATCGTCCCCTCGGTGGCGGCGATCCGGTTCCGGCAGTCGGCCTCGTCGCGGCCCCGGGCGGCGATCCGCAGCGTGATCGTCGCCTCGTGGGCCGTAATCCCCACGAGCGGATCGCGGCCGCGGCGCACGAGGTCGGGCAGCATGGCCTCGATCGCGCTCTCACCGGCCCCGTAGCACTTGATGCGGCGCTGCACGATCGTCCCCTGATCGGGCAGTGCGGCGAGCAGCGCGGGGAGCACGCTTGCCTGCCACATGACGCGCATCTCCGCCGGCACACCCGGCAGGGCGAAGACGCGGCTCGTGCGGCCGGCGGCGCGAACGTCGAGGTCGATGCCCGGCGCCGTGCCGTCGGGATTGGGGATGATACGGCTGCCGCGTGGAAACAGCGCCTGCCGCTGGTTGCTCTCCGGCATCGACACACCGCGCCGGGCGAACCGCGACTCGACGGCGACGAGCGCGGCGGCGTCGAGTTCGAGGGGCAGGCCGGCGAGGGCGGCGAGGACGTCGCGGGTCAGGTCGTCGGCCGTGGGGCCGAGGCCCCCGGTTGCAATCACGAAGTCGGCCCGGCCCGCGGCCACGCGAAAGGCCTCGATCCCCGCCTCGAGCGTGTCGGGGGCGGTGGTGTGGAAGGCGACCGGGATGCCGATCACGGCCAGTTCCGCCGACAGCCAGCGGCTGTTGGTGTCGAGCCGCGCCCCCGTGGTCAGCTCGTCGCCGATCGCGATCACCTCGGCCCGCAGCAGCATGAAATCGACGGCCTCCCGATCCGTTTTCCGTTACATTCCTACCATTCTCCGGCCCCCGACAACAGCCTCCGCCGCCGGCGGGCTGGCTCGGGCGTTCCTCCCCGGCGACACCGTCCCCAATGACAGCGACTTCCCGTCTCACCTTCGGCCTGCTCGGCTTCGATCCGCAGGTCGCCGCGGTCGCGGCCGCCGCACTGGCCGCCGGCGACTCGATCGTGATCGCCTGCGACGCTGCCGCGGATCTCCCGCTGCCGGCGTTGCGCCGGCAGGCGTCGTGGCAGGCCCTGCTCGACGAGCAGTCGTGCGACGTCGTGCTCGTGGCCGCCGCCGGCTGGAACCCGGCCCGCGCGGAGGGGGTGCGGACGCTCGTCCAGGCCGGTCGCACGCTGTTCGTCGCCCAGCCCGCCGAACTCTCCATGCTCTGGGCGTACGAGCTCGACATGATCCGGCGCGACACCGGCGCCCGCCTCGTGCCGGCGCTCGCCGACCGGCTGCACCCGTTCATCGCCCGGCTGCGCGGCGTCATCGAGGCGGGCCGGGCCGGAGTCGCCGGTCTGGGTGGTCCGGAGTCGTTGACGCTGGTGCGCGGCATGGACGACCGGAGCCGCGAAGCGGTGCTCGCCCAGCTGGCCCGTGACGCGGATCTGGTGCGCGTGCTCGCCGGCGATCCGGCCCGGCTCTCCACGCTTGCCGACGGCGCCCCCGACGCCGCCTGGCCGACGCTCGCGGTTGGGCTCACCGGCAGCGGGCAGATGCCCGTGCGCTGGCAGGTGACGGGCCGCTCCAGGCCGGGGCTCACGATCACGCTCCAGCACGCGACGGGCACGGTCGCAGTGTGGATTCCCGACGCGGCGGACGAACCGTGGACGTGGCGCGGCGACGGCGGCGACGAGGAACGCATGGCGTTCGACCGCGGCGCGGCGCTGGTGGACGTGATCCACGCCGCCGTCGGCAGGGAAACCGCGGCCGGCGCACGGCGGCCGGACGACGCCCTCCCTCCGGCCACCCCGCCGGCCATCCCGCCGGCCACCCCGCCGGCCATCCCGCCGGCCACATGGGCCGACGCCTCGCGGGCGATCGAGCTTGCGGAGACCGTGCCGCGCAGCCTCGTCAAGGGGCGGGCGATCGACCTCCACCGCGAGGAGTTTTCCGAGATCGGGACGTTCAAGGGGACGATGGCCTCGCTGGGCTGTGCCATCGTGCTCGGTGCCCTGTTCGTCCTCGTGGTGGCGGCGGTGCTCGGGGTGGTCGCCAGCCAGATGCGGCAGGAAGGCCAGGAACTCCAGCGCGGCCTGCTCCGCACGCTCGTCGGGGCCTGGCCGTTCATGGTTCTCGCCGTGATGGTGCTGTTCCTCGCGATCCAGGTCCTCCCCGCGCTGCTGGGACTGGGCCGGGACGACGACGCCCGCTGAGCGGATTGCCGGGCTTGCCCGACCGGCACGCTCTGCCAAGCCGGAAAACCGGCCGGAAACTGGGCAGACCGTGCCGGTCGAGACAATCCGGGCTGAATCGCGATCAGGGCCCGGGCCGATTCCCACTCTGGGCGACACGTCGGCGGGAACCGGTGTGCCGTCTGCAAGGAAGGGCCGGCCCGCATGCGGTGCTCGTGGATCGTTCTGCCGTTGGCCGTCGCGATCGTCGCGGCCGCGGCCGGTCGCCCCGCCACCGCGTCCGAGGCCCGGCGATCGGCGATCGTCCGTGCCATCGAGTCGCAGCGTGACGCCGTCGTCAACATCCACGGCCAGAAGCTCGTGGGCGGGGCGGGAGAGGAGAACGGCGAGCTGAAGCGTGTCAACGGCATGGGGACGGGCGTCATCATCGATGCCCGCGGCTACGTCGTCACCAACTTCCACGTCGTCGAGGGTGTGCGCCGGATCGAGGTCACCCTGTCTTCCGGAAAGACGATGGCGGCGACGCTCGTGTCGCACGATCCCCGGACCGACCTCGCCGTCATCAAGCTCGCCGCCGACGGGCCGCTGCCGGTGGTCACGATCGGCACGTCGTCCGACCTGATGATCGGCGAGGACGTGCTCGCCCTCGGCAACGCCTACGGCTACGAGCACACCGTGACCCGCGGCATCATCTCGGCCCTGCACCGCAGCGTCGAGGTGAGCCGCACGCAGCGGTACGACGACCTGATCCAGACCGACGCCAGCATCAACCCGGGCAACTCCGGCGGCCCGCTGCTCAATGCCGACGGCCAGGTGATCGGCATCAACGTCGCGGTCCGGGCCGGGGCCCAGGGGATCGGCTTCGCGATCCCGATCGACGACGTCCTCGAGGTGGTGACCAAGCTCATGTCGGTGGAGCGGGTCGACCGGACGTGGCACGGGATCGTGGCCCGGCCCGACGGCCGGCGCGGGGCGGTCGTCGAGGTGGTGCACCGCGAGAGCCCGGCGGCGACGGTGGGCATGAAGGCCGGCGACCTGATCACGCGGGTCGCCGACACGCCGGTGGTGCGACAGCTCGACATCGAGCGGGCCCTGCTCGGCCGCAAAGCGGGGGAGAGCGTGTCCGTGACCGTGCTCCGGGCCGGCGCCGAGGAGCGGATCGAGCTCCCGCTGGCCGCGATGAAGCGCGACGCGGGCTCCGTCGAGGACCGCTGCTGGCGCGAGTTCGGCCTCCGCCTCCAGCCGCTGGCGGTGGGGAAGGTGCAGAAGATGCAGTCCCGGTATCGCGGCGGCATGCTCGTCACCGAGATTCGTCCCGGCGGACCGGCGACCGAGCAGGGGATCCGCGAGGGGGACATCCTCGTCGGGCTCCACGTCTGGGAGACGATCACCGCCGACAACGTGGGCTACATCCTCGACAAGGCGGAGGAGGAGCACCTCAACCCGATCAAGTTCTACGTGCTCCGCGGCCGTGAGACGCTGTTCGGCCACATCGTCTCCGACACCGTCCGCCGCTGAGGCACGGCCGGCCAGACCGCGGCCGGGAGCAAGCGGGTTCGGCACGCGGTGCAAGAAGCGACCGCCGCGGCTGCTGGCAGGGGTGCCGCCGGTCGGAGGCATGCTCGTCGCCTGGGGACTTTGCCGATATCCCCTCCTGCGGCATGGTTCGTCCTGCGGTGCAGGCAAAGCACCCCGGCTCCTGCGCGTGCCTCCGACCGGCTTCTCGGTGCCCGAGTGCTCGTGGCTTGCGCGGCGGTTGCCGCCGCGTCCGTCACGGAGCCGGGGCTGGGGGCGTAGCCGGCTGCTTGCCCGGCGCCGTCGGCGACGGCGCTGCCGGTCGGGGCAACTCGACGAGGGCCTCGAACACGACGGGCTTTTGGGCCGTGGCGTAGAGCATGAGCGACGTCGCGTCGGCCTCAGGCCGGAAGAACAGGACAAAAAGGTCGCGGGGAAGGTAGCAATGCTTTTCTTCGTGCGCGGGGACGAGGCGGCCTTGGTCGTCGTGGATGCGGACGCTGACCGCCCTGTCGGCCGCGACGCCGGCGCGGTCGATGAGCAGCCAGGGAACCGGCGACAAGAAGGAGACCCGCCCGACACCGCCCGAAGACGACGCCGTGACCCTCACGGAGGCGTGCTGATCGAAGGGGGCCATGACAAACACAGAACCACCGGGCAGGATTCCGAATCGAGGTGCAGGCAACGCAACAGCTGACGTCCCCGAGCCGCCGGCGGCGACGAGTTTCAGTTCGCAGTCGCCGGCGGTCAGTGAGTGTTCGACTTCACGGCCTGCATGCGCGGCCGGAATGGTCACGCCCGTCAGCCGGCCCCGCTCGTCGGCGGTGAACGCCGCCTTCTCATTGCGAACGCAGATCAGCGACATCTGCCACACGCGCTCGCGGAGGAGGGATGAATCCTCGGACGTCGCCCGGGCGGCAGCCGTTCCGGAGCGCAGCAGGTTCGTCGGCTCCGAGCTCACCGCCGTGCCGAGAGGCGATTCGAACCGGACCGCGGACACCTCCCAGTCGGTCGTCGGCCTGCCCTGCCAGCGAAACTCCGCGTCGGGCCGGGCCCAGTACGTGCCGCCATCCACGCCGGTGCGGATGCCGGTCACGGTCACGGTGAGGTCGCCCGCGGTGAACGTCTGCGGCAGTGGTTCGGCCGTCCACTCGGGAAACGGCGTCGGCGCGGGGTGGGGAACGTCGAACGAGGCGACCACGTCGCCGGCGGTGTTTTTGACGTTCAACTCGAGCCGTGCGCCCCGGGGACGAAAGGCGGGAAGCCGACTGCTGAGGAGCCAGTTCCGTTCGCTGGCGTGATCGGCCAGCAGCGGTGGTGGGCCATATCGTGTCGAGGAGCCGTTGGTGGGTGAAAAGCACGACAGTGCAGGGTATTCCGCATCCGCATCCGACACCTTGGTGCCGGCCGCATCGACGACCACGTTCTCCGCCCACCAGTCGAAGTCGAGCGGCGCACCGGTGCGGGGATCCCGCCGCGACAGCCAGGCGACGATCTGGTGGGGGGTGGAAGAGTTGCCGGTGAGGACCTGCGGCTGTGAACCGAAGAGCCGGGCCCGCAGGTCGTCGGCGGGTGGGGTGTAAGAAAACGTGGGTTTCGCCCCGGTCGTCAGGGCCTCGATCCTCAGGATCGAGCCGTCGGGCATCCGGCACTCGTATTCACTCAGCGGCCGCGCCGCGCCGAGCGGGCCGTAGATCCGCACGGCGGCGAACCAGGCCAGCAGTGCGGCCAGCAACACGAGCGAAACCTGCAACCCCAACGGCAGCCACGTCGGGGACCGGCGACGGTCTGGAGCACATGGGGTCACGAGCATCGGTCTCGCAGATGGGCTTCAGGCCGCCGCTGGGTGTGCGGGATCGTGGGTGGGCGTGCGGGGCGGAATGCGTCAGCCCTCCACGCGGACGCCGCCGTCGGCCCGCTTCGTGAACCGGTGCAGGAGGCCGCCGTCCACGCCGTAATGGGCGATCGCCAGGGCGTCGTTCGCCACGTGCAGATGGGTGAAGCCGTGCGCGGCACGGCCGAAGGCCGCCGGCCGGTCGTGCAGCGGCAGGTCGCGCGTCTGATGGCCGCCGCCCCCCGAGATGACGAACGACGTGAACCGGTCGGTCAGTTCGAGATGCTGCAGGTCGTGTTCGTGACCGGAGAGGAACACGTGCACCTTGTGCCGCTCGAAGAGCGGAGCCCAGTCGCGGACGAGATGGGGCGTGTCTCCATAGGCACCGTTGGAGAACACCGGGTGATGGGCCATGACCAACGTGAACGCGCCGCGCGGAGCCGCCAACTGCTTCTCCAGCCACGCCTGCTGCTCCCGCTGCTCCTCCGCGGCGAGGTGCTGGGGCACGGTGTTGCTGTCGAGGGCCAGGATCGTGAGCCGGCCCGGCCCGTCGCCGACGTCGATGCGGTACCACTTGGCCGGCATCCGCCAGCGGGTGCCGGGGGTTCGGGCGTATGCGAGTTGGGCCTGCTCGCCGCCGGCATTGTCACTGTAGTCATGGTTGCCGAGCACGGCATAGCACGGGCAGTCGAAGTCGCGGGCCGGGTACATCTCCTCGAAAACGTGTCGCCAACGCGGCGAGTCGGCGGCGAGCCCGCCGGGCACGCCACCGTAGATGTTGTCGCCGAGCAGCAGCAGAGACTCGAGGCGGATGCCGGCGCGTTCGCGGAAGGTGCGCATCGCCCCGGCGACGGCGGTCTGGCGCTCGTCGCCCGTGCCGAAGTCGCCGAGGGCGAGCAGGTGCAGCCCGGCCCGATCGACGGGCGGCTGCGCCCGGCTGCGGCCGACGTTGACCGCGAGCGCGGCGCTCGAGCAGAACGCCGTCTGCAGCGCCCGCCGCCGGCTGATCAGCCGATCATCCCCGTGCTGGCCCATGCGGTCCCTCTCCTGCCGGACGAAAACGTCCGCATTCTACCCGCCCCGCACGGTGTGGCCCAAGCCCGGCCACGCATGTGGCCCAAGCCCGGCCACGCAGACCTTTCCCCGGCTCGTGCGGGCGGCGACAATCCCCGCCATGGAAACCGCTTTCGTCTCCTGGCTGCTCGGCCGCATCCCCGCCGACCCCCGTCTCGAGGTGCCACCGGGGGACGACGCTGCGGTGCTCCGTCCGCCGGCCATGCGCCGGACCGTCGTCACCGTCGACATGCTCAGCGAAGGCGTGGACTTCATCCTCGGTCCCGACTGCCCGGCCGCGGCGGTCGGCCACAAGGCGCTGGCCGTGAGCCTCAGCGATCTGGCCGCCATGGCGGCCCGCCCCGAGGCGGCGTTCGTCGCCGTGACCCTGCCGCGGCACGGCGGCGATGCGATCGGCCGCGGGCTGCAGGAGGGGATTGCCCGGCTCGCCGCCGCCCACGGCGTGACGATCGCCGGGGGCGACACGAACGCCTGGGACGGGCCGCTGGTCATCAGCGTGACCGCCATCGGCAGCGTGCCACCCGGGAGGGCGTGGCGGCGCGACGGCGCCCGGCCCGGCGATGCGATCGTCGTCAGTGGGGCCTGCGGCGGCAGCCTGCTCGGCCGACACTTGGCCGTCGCCCCGCGCTGCCGCGAGGCAATCACGATCGCGGAGCGGTTCACGGTCCATGCCGCGATCGACGTCAGCGACGGCCTGGCGCTCGACCTCGCCCGGATGATGCAGGCCAGCGGCACTGGCGCCGTTCTCGATCCGGCGACGGTGCCGATCCATCCCGACGCGGTGCGGATGAGCAGCCTGCCCGGCGACGGCCGCACGCCGCTCGACCATGCCCTCGGCGACGGCGAGGATTTTGAGCTGCTGATGACGCTGCCGGCGGACGAGGCGGCCCGGCTCGTGGCCGCGGCCGGTGCGGCGCCGCTCGAATTGCCGCTGACGATCATCGGCGAGGTCGTCGCCGGCGGCGGCCTGTTTCTGCGGAACGCGGACGGCACCCGCACGCCGCTCGAGCCGCGCGGATTCGTTCATGCGTTCGACGGGTGACGCTGCAATGGATGAGCCCCGAATCGCCATCGCGAGTTCGATCAGCGTGCCCGACGAGGCGGCGCTCGGGCCGTTCGCGCATGCGATCGTCGCCGCGCTCCCCGCGCATGCGTTCCTCGCCCTGCACGGCGATCTCGGCGCCGGCAAGACGACGTTCGTGAAGGCGATCGCCGCGGCGCTGGGGATCCACCCGGCGAGCGTCATCAGCCCGACGTTCGGCCTGATCCACGTCCACGACGGCCCGCGTGGCCGGCTCCTGCACGCCGACATGTACCGGCTCGTAGACCCCGGCGACCTGCCCGAGACCGGCTGGGACGACGCCGTTGCGGCCTCCGACGTGGCGTGCGTGGAGTGGCCGGAGCGGATCGCGGCGGCGCTGCCCGATGAACGGCTCGACGTCACGATCGCGATCGATTCGCCGACGGCGCGGACGCTCTCGTTCGCGGCCCATGGTGCCGCCCACGCGCCGGTCGTCGCCGCGGTCGCCGCCCACGCCGCTGTGGACTGCGGGAATCCGTCGGATTCAATGTCTGGGAGCTGACCGGGAACACGAGAGTGAGACCGTGAACACTGACGCTTGGCGAGCGAATGTGTTGAGCGAATGGACGGGCGCATGCTGGTGCGAGAAGGTTTCGCGAGCAGTTCGTAATCGGATGCTCTCCCGTTCGCCGGAATAAGTGAGCAGGCCCACGATCACGACAACGATTCAACTGACGCCTCCCTACGACCTCGCACGCAAGGCTACCGCGGCCGGGTTGATGTCGTCCGAAGCCATGTGAGCAGGCCCGCCTCGCCATTGAGCAGATCACCCCAAGGAGTCATTTCATGAAGATCGCATTTCTCGGCACCGGGTTGATGGGTAGCGGCTTCGTCCGTCGGCTTCTGGCGCAGGGGCACACGGTGCACGTGTGGAACCGTTCGCCAGCGGCGGCGAAGGCGCTCGAGGCCCATGGCGCCAAGGCGTGTGCGGCGTCCGCCGACGCGGTGGCGGAAGTCGAGCGGGTGCACCTGTCGCTGGCCGACGACGCTTCGGTCGACGCGGTGCTCGAGCCGCTCGCCGACGTCATTCCCGCATCGTGCTGGATCATCGACCACACGACCACCACGCCGAGCGCGACCGGCGAGCGTGCCCGACGCTGGGCGGGAAGGGGGCGGGTGTACCTTCACGCGCCAGTGTTCATGGGGCCGGTGAATGCGACGGAGGGCACTGGCGTGATGCTCGTATCTGGAGACCCCGAGCAGTGTGCGAGGGTGCTGCCGGAACTTGAGCGGATGACCGGCCAGGTGTTCCAGCTCGGGCCGCAGCCGGAACGGGCGGCGGCATTCAAACTCTTTGGCAATCTGGCTTTTCTGGGGATGTCGGCATTGGCGGGCGACATCCTGCGGCTGGCGGACGCGACCGGCGTCGAACCGCAGGATGCAGCGATGATGTTTCAGCAGTTCAATCCGGGCGACTTCTTTCCGGCCAGGTTTGCCAAGGTGGCCGAAGGCCCATTCAAGCCGGCTTCGTTCACCGTCAGCATGGCCCGGAAGGATGTTCGGCTGATGGTGGAGGAAGCGGCGGAGCATGGTTGCCCGCTGGTCATCATGCCGGCGGTGGCGGCCCAATACGATGCGGCGATCGCCCGCGGCGAGTCAGCGATGGATTCGTCGGCCGCATTCCGGCATGTGGCGACGTAACCGCCGGCCGTGAGTGAGGGGCCGGCGGCCACACGATTGCGCGCAGCACGACATTGGCGGGCGACCCGTGGCCACGGGTCGCTCACAGCGGCAAACGTCCCAGCAAGGCAAGGATCAGCAGGATGACCAGAACCAGCCCGAGCAACCCGCCTCCCGCGCCGAGAACGTTGTTCCCGCTCCGGAAGCCGTAGCCGCCGCCCAGCAGGGACAGCACCAAAATCACAACAAGGATGAGCACGATCGGACCCACAGTTCGCTCCTTATGCAAGAAGGGTGAAATTCAAGAAGAGTAAAAACGCCCTTGTGGAGTCCTTCCCTCAACGTCCGAAATACCTTTCATCGCTGACGAGCCGAGCAGCGGTCTGTCTCTCACTGGCACTCACACATGCCCTGCGCGACAGCTTCCTGTCGCACTGAAAAGGGGATCGAACCAACCGCGACACCCCCACGGACTCAGGGGAGACGGACACCACCCGTCGCCACCTTTTTCGACCGCCCCGCGCCGCCGTTTTCAACCGCCGTCAACAATCACCCACTGTCGCACGGACACCGGTGGAATCACGTGATCGACAAGATGCGCGGCGGTCTGCGTCATGTGCCTGCCATTGCAGGACGGACAGACGCCTCTTCCCTTGCACGAGAACGCGATGACAAACCCCTGGCCGCAGCCCGTGCAGAGAGCACGGCCGAAACCGAAGCAGAGGATGCCGCACTCGAGAGAGCCGGACGACGCTGGCGGAAGACTTTCCCGGAATGAACGTCATCCACCGCGGCATTAGCGCCGCACGGCTGGCGGAGTTGGCGGGATTCGCCCCGCGACTCGTCGCCGGCTCCACGCCGCGCGTGATCGCGGTTTTAGCCGGCGCCAATGACATCGGGTCAGGCGGCCGGTGCTCGAGGAGATGCTCGAAGATGCGAAGGAGACCGCTTCGAAAGTAGACCGCTTGCTCTGCAAGTGAATTTGGGATCCGCTTGCGAAGCAAGCGGTCTACGGGTTTCACGCGCGGCGGTGGATGTATTCCTCCACCTGGTGGAGGGCGACCTCGCAGGAACTGAACCGCTGGGCGTTCACGTCGCCGATCGACACGATCCCCACGACGAGCCCTTCGCCATCGACCACCGGCAAGTGCCGCACACGCTGGCGACGCATCACTTCGCTCACCTCGTCGATGGGGGTTTCCGGAACGCAGCACAGCACCTCTGCGGTCATCACGTCGGCGACGAGCGTCTCCTCCGGCCGCCGCATCTCGGCGACCACCCGCCGCAGTACGTCGCGCTCGGTGAACATGCCAACAAGCTTGTCGGCGTGAATCACCAGGAGCGATCCGATCCGCTCGTCGTTCATGAGCCGCGTCGCCTCGAGCACCGAGGCGGCGGGGTTCGTGGCTACGGGCGGCCTGAACCCCTTGAAACGCAAAATGTCCATGACGGTTTCCATGTCGCTTCCTCCCTTTGGTGGCGTTGCCTTTCCCGATACCCCGCGGATATGAGACAACCGTTTCCCTGGTACCAGCCCCGCTTCAATCCTAGCAGGAGGGGGATGCGGCTCCAAAAAGAGCCCCCGCGATCTCACGAGTGGAACACGACAGTCCCCGCTCGTTCCCGCCCGCCCGACGCCGCCGGGCAGCCTGTGACGCCAACTGGACCGGCGCCGACAGCCTTCGCGCTCGCCTGCCGCGCCGTCTCCATTGGCAGGAACATGTGGAGGCGATGTCGGTCAGGCTTCGAAAACCGAACCGTGCGTAGAACGAACGTGCGGTGTCGTCTCTTGCATCAACCTCGATGACGGCCGATGCGATGAATTCAGCCGCGTGGCTCGCACCGTTTGCCGTGTTCAGAGGACGAGGCGGCGGAGGTCCTGGAACCGGGGATGCTCCGCGCTGCCGCACCACTCGAAGATCAGCGATTCGCTCGTCACGGGAACCGCGCCGGCGCCTTCCAGCCGACGCAGCGCCGTCTCGTGGTCGACCGCGTGCCGCGAGGCGACGGCGTCGGTCGCGACGCAGACGTCGAGGCCGCGGGCGAGCAGGTCGAGGGCCGTCTGGGCGATGCAGACATGGGTCTCGAAGCCGACGACCACCACGGTCGCCACGTCGGCGGGAATGGCCGCCGCGAACTCCGGGCTGCCGCAGCAGCTGAAGGCCATTTTGGCGATCGGCGCGGGGAGCAGGCCGGCCAGTTCCGGCGGCGTCGCGCCGAGGCCGCGCGGGTACTGCTCGGTCAACATCGCGCGGACGCCGAGGATGCCGGCCGCCGTGGCGAGGCGGACGGACCGGTTCACGACCCGCGGGCCGTCGGCGACCGCGGCGATGAGCCGCTCCTGGATGTCCACGACGCAGAGCAGGGAGGTGGCGGGGTCGAGTCGCATCGATATCGCGGCCGCGTCGGCCGGCCTCGAGGGTCAGGGGATCGCCGGTGGATCGTTCGGCCGCGGGGCCGGTTCGACGCCGGGCTCGCGGGTGAGGTCGATGCGGTCGGGTATCGGCGCGCGGGCCAAATCCTTGAGCCGGGCGATCCGGGCCGCCGCCGGCGGCTCGCCGTCGCGCTCCCGGCCGGGGGCCGAGCCGAAGCGGATCGTCCGTTCGCCGGGGCCGACCAGTTCCCAGAGCCTGCCGCTGCGGTCGCGGACCGGACGCAGCTCGACGAGGCCAAGCGGCTTCCATTCCGGGCGCACCAGCGCGGCCAGCGCTGCGGCCTCCTCGACCTCGACGTCACCCCAGGCGATGCCGGCCGCCGACTGGGGGCTCGATTCCACGCCGCTGATCCGCGGGTAGTCGGCAGCCGCCTCCGGCGTGAAGTCGGCGGTCGGCAGGACGATGCCCTCCGCGTCGACCCCCACCAGACCCCCCTTCCATCTGACCATCGCCACCGGCTCGCGGCACTCGAGCTCCACGTCGGCCGCGGCGGGATGCCGGACGGCGACGCGGACCACGCGCCGGACCCAGGGGTGGGCGTCGAAGGCGTTGGCCAGCTTGCGCTCGATCTCCGGATCGTCGATCGGCAGGCCATGGTCGAGGCTGGCGTCGCGCAGGGCCTCGGCGACGAGGTTCGTCGTCACCCACGGGGGCACTCCGCGGACCGTCACGTGGGCCGGAAACAGGAGCGCGTCAGGCTGGACGCGGATCGTCTCGCCGTACCGCGACCAGACCGCGGCGCCCGCCGCGATGGCGGCCGCGGCGACGACGACGGCCCCGATGCCGGCGCGATGCGAGGAGGCGAAGGCGGCGAGCGGCCCGCGGCTCGTGGGCTCGGTCGCGACGGCCGGGCGACGGGGAGGCGTCTTCATGGGATACGGAACCTCGGGGGCGGGCAGCGCCGCCGGCCGCGCCGGCCGGCTCGACGTCTCACCAGGCCTCGATCTGCGGCGCGAGCTCGACGCCCAGCCGGTCGCGGACCCGGGAACGCACCGTCTCCAGGAGCGTGCGCACGTCGTCGGCGTCGCAGTGCGGCCCGGCGACGACGTAGTTGGCATGCGGCCCATGGACCGCGGCGTCGCCCACGCGCAGGTCGCGGGCCCCTGCCTGGACGATGAGCGACTCCGCCGTGGTGCCGAGCGGATCCTTGAACATCATCGCCACGGCGCGGGTGCCGGAGGGCTGTTGGGCGCGGCCGACGATCCACTGCTTCTGCATCCGCTTGGTGAGCATCTCCGGGTTTTCGGCGTCGAGTTCCAGGCGGCAGCCGATGACGATCGCGTCGTCGAGGTTGCTCCAGCGGGCGGCGAAAGCAAGCCGGCCCGCCTCGCGGATCTCCACGCTGCCGTCGGGCAGCATGACGGTGACGGCCCGCACCCGTTCGCCGATGTCGCCGCCATGGCCGCCGGCGTTGCCGACCAGCGCGCCGCCGACCGTTCCGGGGACGTCCACCAGCGTCTCCAGGCCCGCCAGCCCCGCCTGCACCGCGGCCGACACCACGTGGACGAGTTTGGCGCCGGCACCCGCGATCATCTCCGGCGGCCGGACCTCGATGCCGCAGAAGGCGGGAGCCGAAAGGCGGACGACCATTCCTTGGAAGCCCGCGCCGGGCACGAGCACGTTCGAGCCGCCGCCGAGGACGCGAAGCGGAATGCCACGCTCGTGGCAGCGCCGGGCGACGCGGGCCAGCGCCTCGACGTCCACCGGCTCGCAGAAGTACGTCGCCGGGCCGCCGATGCCGAGCCAGGTATGCCGTGACAGCGGCTCACCGATCGCCACCGCAACGCCGAGATCGTCGAAGGGGGTCGCTGCGGGCTTCGCGGCGGCCGCGCTGGCGGGTTTCGGGGCGCTGGTCATCGGGACGTTCCTGGCAGGGCGGGACGACGGACGAAAAACATGGACGACGGGAATTGCCGTCGGAATTGTGGCCGACGAGTGGCGTCGCCGTCCATCCGGCCGGCCCGGCGGGCAGGTCAGGCCGCCCGACGCCCGGCGGAACCGGGCGGATGGGCGAGTTGAAACCAGCCGTCGATCACGTCCACGAGCGCGAACTCGCCGTCGTCCGGTCCCGGCGGGCCGCCGCCCGGCAGGCCGGGGCCGCCGAGCACGATCAGGCAGTCGTCCGCGCCGAGGTCGTTCAGCAGGCGGTCGATCCGCGCGTAGGCGGCGATGTCATGGTCCTCCGCGTCTGCGACCATCATCGTGGTCGGCACGACGAGGCTCGCGTCGCACCAGCGGCCGAGCCAGTCGACGTCGGTGCCGACGGCCCGCGTCCAGCGTTCCTCGGCGATGGCCACGAGCCGACGCGGTGTCAGCCGACGCAGGCAGGCGAGCGTGGACGAGACGGCGTGGCGGCTCGTCGGAGCATCGACGAACACCGGCACGTCCTGGCCGCGATCGATCCGCTCCATCCGCCCGGCCACCGTTCCCGCGGCATCGATGCCGCGGGAGATCCGCTCCAGCGGCACGCCACAGCGGCCGCCCACGGCAGCCGCGAGGACGGCGTCGCGGACGAATGACGTGACCGGAGTGCCGACGGCGACGGGGGCCGTCTCGGCGGCCGTGCAGAGCAGGAACGTCTGGCCGTGGAGGCCGCGTTCCAGCGGCACCGCGCTGACCGTGGCTGCGGGGGTGAGGCCGGCCGTCACGATCTCGATGCCGCGCTGCCGCGCCTGCCGGCGCAGCCGCCCCAGCGGTCCCCTGCCGGGGGGCGCGATCAGGCAGCCGCCGGGAGCGACGGCGTCGAGGATCCGCGCCTTGATGGCGTGGTAGGCGGCGGCCGTGCCATGCAGGTCGAGGTGCGCCTCGTCGAGGTTCGTGACGACGACGGCGGCGCAGGGCACGCCCGCGAGCGCCTGCCGGGCCAGCATCCGGCTCGACACCTCGACCACGGCGTGCGTGCAGCCGCTGTCGGCGAGCCGGGTCAGCCAGCGGGCGAGGCCGCGGGGACTCCGATAGGCCGCCCGCTCGGGCGTCGTGCTCGCGCCGTCGAGGCAGCCGAGGTCGGAGAGGACGCCCACCTGCAGCCCCGCCTCCGCGAGCACGGAGGCCGTCAGCCATGCGCTGGTCGTCTTGCCGCTGGTGCCCGTGATCGCGATGACGCGCAGCGCCGAGGCGGGATCGCCGGCGAGCGCCTGGCAGAGCCGGGAGAAGGCCCAGTCGGCGTCGGGCACGAGGCACAGCGGACGGCCCGCGCTGGCGACCATCCGTTCCGCCACGACGCCGGCGGCGCCGCGGGCGAGGGCCCGGAGAACGCGATCATGGCCGTCTTCGGCCGCCGTGGTCCGGGCCACGAACAGGTCCCCTGGCCGGCAGGCTTCGGGATCGTCGTGGCAGCCCGTGAGGACCATGTCGTCGCAGGCGATGAAGCGGGCCCCCGGAAGCAGGGCGGACAACCGTGGACGACGACCAGAACGGCCGACAGGCGGGTCGAACATGGGTGCTGGGCCTCCTGCCCGGAAAACGTGACCGGCTTCTTCCCTGAATCCGGCCGGCGGCATTGTCGATGCGGGGCGAAAAGGGTCAAGGCGGAGTTGCGGCCGATCCTTCCCCCGACCGGCGTGCCGGTTCGCCGGCTTGCCCAGACCTCCCGGTCCGTGGTCGTCTTGTCGGGGAACGGCCTGCCTGGCTACCGTGAACCGTTCCCGGGAGCAAACGTCCGCATGGTCCTGTCGTCAGCCGCGAGCGTCGTGTCGCCATCGCGACCCAGCATCGCCTGGCTGGGAGACACCGACGGCCTCGAACTGGAACTGGCCCGGCGCTGGGTGGGCGAACTCGCCGAGGTCGTCGAGGCCGCGGACGTCGCGGCGGGGGACGATGGTTCGCGTGGGCCCGCCGCCGTGATCCTCGCCGGCCGACGGCCGGGATGCTGGGACCTGCGTCGGGCGACCGCGGTCGTGCGCCGCTGGCCGTTGGCGCCGCTGATCGGGCTGGTCACCAGCCTCGACGACGGCCGCCGGCGCAGCGGCCCCGCGCTGCCGGGGGTCGAGGAGATGACCTGGAGCGACCTGCCCGGCAGGCTCGCGTGGTGGTTCGCGGAGCGCGACGCAGGACGGCCGGGCAGCCTCGGCATGCCGGCCACCGCGCGGCGCGAGGACCGGTTGCTCGACGCGGCCGCCGGCATCCGGGCCTTCGCGGCTCGTTTCGCACCGCGGCCGCGGATCGCCGCGGCCGCGACGCGGCGGATTGACCTGGAAGGGCTCGCCGATCTCGTCGGGGCCATTGCGGGCCCCGTCGCGAACCGCACCTGCGGCCGGCCGCCGCTCGACGTCGCCGCCGACCTGGTCGTCTGGGACGTCGGCCCGACGACGAACGCCGACCTCACCTGGCTGCGGCTGATCACCGCGCACCGGCCGGGGCTGCCGATCGTCGTCGTCGAGTCGTTTCCGCGCGGCGACACGGCGCTGGCGGCGCTGCGTGCCGGAGCGGCCGCCGTCCTCGGCCGGCCGCTGTCGGCGGAGGCTCTGGCCGGCACCCTCCTCCGGCTGGGATGAAAGAAAATGGGGAAAGAAAATGGGGACGGGAGCGGAATTTCCTGGAGGAAATCGGCTCCCATCCCCAATTTTCCCCCCCATTTTTCCCCTTTGTGCCGCGGTGCGCGGCGGCTAGCATCCCGGCCCGAGGTCGTCGATGTCGCTCCGCCTGTCCCTGACCGCACTCCTGCTCGCGATCGCGGCCGCGGGTTGCGCGCGGATGGTGGTCGGACCCGCCCTGAGCAGCATCAACGGCGCGGCCGTGGCGGCCGTCGCGCCCTGGAGCCGGTCGGCGGAGTTGCCGAGCCGTTCGGAGGTGGCGGCGGGGCAGTTGCTGATCCACGCTGACTTCCCGCTCGCCGTGCAGCACAGGCTCGTTCGCGAGCTCGAGACGCTGCGGATCGACGTCAGCCAGACGCTCGGCCTGCCCGTGTCGGACGAGCCGGTGCACCTCTACCTGTTCGAGAGTCCGCAGCGCTACGACGCCTTCGTGGCCCGGCACTTCCCCGCCTTTCCCCAGCGGCGCGCGTTCTTCATCGAGACCGACACCACGCTCGCCGTGTTCGCCGCCTGGCAGGAGCGGGTCGCGGAGGACCTGCGGCACGAGACGACCCACGGCTACGTCCATGCGGTGGTGCCGGGCATCCGACTCTGGCTCGACGAGGGGATCGCCGAGTACTTCGAGGTGCCGCGGAGCGAGCAGGGGGTTCATGCCATGCACGTCGCCCACCTCGCCGGCCGGCTGATCGAGGGAACGTGGCAGCCCGACCTCGCCCGCCTGGAGGCGATCACGGATGCCGGGGCGCTCACGCAGGACCACTACGCCGAGGCCTGGTGCTGGGCCCACTGGCTGTTACAGACCACGCCGGAACGGCGCCGGCTGCTCCAGGACCACCTGGCCGACGTCCGCCGCGAGGGGGTGGCCGCGGTGCCACTGTCGCTGCGCCTGCGGCACGACGCGACGATGCCGACCGACCTGACGGCGGCGATCCGCGAGCACGTCGAGGCGTTGGCCCGAGCGGCCAACTGACACGCCGCGGGCGTCAGGGGGGGGGCGGGCTCCGGAACACGATCCCCTCGTCGGCCCGGGTGAAGCCCAGCTTCTCGAACAGCGCCACCGCGTTGCCGTTCCCCTCGGGGGCCTGCGCCTCGACGAGCGTCACTCCCTCCTGGGCGAGATCGTGCAGGGCCTCGGCGATGAGATAATTGGCGAGCCCCTGCCGCCGGCGCGGCCCGGCGATCTCCACGTGGAGCAGCCCGGCTGCCGTCACGCCCCACGTGGCGGAGGCCGACTGCATGTCGCAGAAAGTGGCGGCGCCGAGCAGCTCGTCGGCGACGTTTGCGAGCTGGTAGCGGCGCAGCGAAAGCCCCGCGGTCGTGGCCGCCTCCCACCAGGAGCCATGCATCGGCTCGTCGATGGCCCGCAGCACCGTCGCCCGGCGGATGGCGAGGTGCAGGCGGTTCACCGGGGGGCGGAATCCGGCCAGCGGCCGGCGCAGCACGGCGATCCGCTCGTCGTCGGCGTATCCGGCGCGGCGAAACACGTCCTGCATCCCCGGCGACGACCCGAGGATGCCGGGGAGGTTGGCCCCTCCGTAGAGCCCGAGGTAGAACCCGCACATCGACGCGTTGCCGCCGCCGAGGAGCACCTGTGCGCCGCGTTGCCGGAGGTAGGCCTCGCTGCGGGCGAGGAGGTCGGCGCCGATCGAGGCCGACTGCTCGTGCGGCACGACGACGACGAGCATCGTCGTGCCGGTGGTCGTGTCGAGTCCGGTGCGATCGGCGTTGGGACCGAAGCCCGCATGGGCGAAGCCCACGATCCTCTCGTCCTCGACGGCGATCGCGAGCCCGTCGCGGTCGAAGTAGGGCTTGGAGAAGACGGCCGCCTCGAGGAGCGCCGCGGTCATCGGCTGGACGGCGGAGGGGCCGAGGTCGGCGGCCCGCCAGGTCTCGGCGAGCCGCGGCGGATCACCGTTGCGAAATCTGCGAATCTCGATCACGCCTGCGGCTCCAGGCCGGGGGCGAGCCGCACCAGCAACTGCCCCGCCGCGACGCGGATCTCGTGCACCTGCTGCCGGACCGTGGGCGAGATCCGGTGCCGGCCCGTCGTCACGTCGAACTGCCAGCCGTGCCACGGGCAGGTGAGGGTGGTGCCGCAGACCGCGCCGGTGCCCAACGGTCCGCCCTGGTGCGGGCAGAGGCCGTCGATCGCATGGAACGCGCCGTCGACGTTGACGATGGCGATCATCCGGTCACCGGCGACCCGCTCGATGCCTCTGCCCGGCGGGCAGTCGGCAACCGTGGCGACGGGTATCCAGTCGGACGCGGGCATGGCGGTTGTCTGGCGGGCAGGCGGCTGCAAACGACCGCCGTGCGGAGGGGCGGGAGGGCTCAGGCGGCGGACCGTTTTACTGTAGCCGCTTTCGGCTGGCCCCGCCATCGGCGGTGCACCCACCAGTACTGACCGGGTTCGCGCCGGATCGCGCGCTCGAGCAGGCTCGTGTACCACTGGGAGAGGGCCTTGAGGTCGGCAGTCTCGGGCCCGGCGGCGGCCGGGTCGGCCACGCCCTCGAGCCGGAGGTCGTAGTCGAACAGGCCGTCGCGCCGCGTGGCGGAGCAGACGAGAACCGGGGCCGACGAGGACAGGGCGAAGACGCCGATCGCCTTGTGGACGCTCGCCGGCCGGCCGAAGAAATCGACCCAGCAGCCCTTCGGCCCGGCCGCCTGGTCGCCGAGGAGCCCGATGGCCCCGTTCTCCTCGAGGACCAGCGCGACGTCGGGAGCGCTCCCCTTCTTGGGGAGGATCCGCTGGCCGCGCGACTCGCGAAACTCTGTCACGAACCGGTCGAGCCGCGGGTTGTCGAGTTCGCGGGCCACCGAGAAGACGCGGAAGCCGAACAGGCCGAACAGGTAGGCGGCGAGTTCGAAGTTGCCGTAGTGGCCCGAGAGGATGACCTTCGGCCTGTCGAGCCAGAGGAGGCGGACGAATTCCTCCATGCCGTGGATCCGCAGATATTTCCGCCACGTGGTCCGCGTGATCACCCGGTTGGCATGGGCGATCTCCACGACCATCAGCAGGAGGTGCTCCCACATCTGTCGCGCCGTCTCGCGCCGGGCGGCGGCGTCGAACTCGGGGAATGCCGTGCGCAGATTGTCGCGAACGACCTGACGCCGGATCCGCAGCCGGTGGGCGAGGAACGACGACAGCCTGCGGGCGCCGCGCTCGCAGGCGGCGCGGGGCAGGGACTGGATCACGCAGATCGCGACCCGCACCGCCGCGTAGGCGGCGAGATCGATGCAGCGGGTGGCGAGGGAACGGCGGGCCAAGGGGGTCATCCGTGACGCGGGCGGGCGGACCAGGGCGGATTGTCGCCGCCGGCCCCGCCTGCGGACAGATCGGTTTTTCGACCCGTTTCCTCCAGCCGGCCGGAAGATGGCGAGACTTTGCCGGGGTGTCAGCCGGCCGGGAGCGCAGGGGCGGCTGTCTGCCAGACGAGCAGGGCGACGCTGACGGCGTTGAACAGGGCGTGGAGGAGGATGCAGGGGACGATCGAGCCGGTGCGGCGGGCGATGGTCCCGAGGACGAGCCCGAGGGGAAACAGGGGCACGTACGCCAGCCCCTGCCCGAGATGGAGGAGGGCGAAGAGCGCCGCCGACAGGGCCACCGCCATGCGTCCATCGCCGTCGGGGAAGATTTTTTCCAGCCATCCTTGGAGGACGCGGCGAAAGAAAAACTCCTCGGCCAGCGGCGCCGCGACGACGGTCGACAGCACGACGAGCGCCAGCGACGCCGGATCGCGGTGGGTCGTCATGAAGTCGATGATCGGGTGCTGGTAAGGCACGACCGCGTCGAGCAGGGCCGCCAGCGTTAACAACGGAGCAACGAGGAGGGCCACGCCCGCGGCGGCGATGCGCAGGTCCGCGGCCGGCCGCAGCGGCGCCAGTCCGAGATCGGCGAGGCTGGCCCCGCGGGCCGAGAGGTAGGCAATCGAGAAGGCGGTCGCGGCGAGCTTGGCGATCAGATCGAGCGGGATCAGCTTCTCGAGCGGGATCAGCTTCGCGAGACCGTCCTCCTCGCGCAGGCCGGCGAGGCCGACGGCGAGGACCACCACATGGAGTGCGAGCACCTGGAGAACGTCGAGTCCGTTCCAGGGCACCGGCTCGTGGGGCCGGGGGGTGATGGCCGGCGCGCCTGCGCGCAGGCGGCCGATGATGGCGAACGCCACGCCGGCGCTGGCCGTCGCGGCGAGACCCACGAGCAGGAGCCAGATGGCCGACGCGGAGCCGGTGCCGGGGTTCGAGACGCCGAGGTCGGTGGTGGCGGCGAGCAGCATGGAGGCGGAGTTGGTCCGACGCGGGTCAGGGACGTCGCTCGTCGCCGGCGCCGAGCAGGCCACGGGCGGCGATCAGGTATTCGAGGCCCGACCAGACGGTGGCCAGGACGGCCGCCCAAGCGCAGCACGCCGCGAGCGACGTGAGACCGATGCCGTCGGGGTCGGGTGCGACTCCGGCACGTGCGGCCAGTTCGAGGGCGATGGCCGCGCACTGGAGGAGCATCTTCAGCTTGCCGGACAGGGCCGCGGAGAAGTCGCGGCCGGCCCGCTCCATCTCGGCCCGCACGGCCGTGACCACGAGTTCGCGGACGACGACGACCAGGGCCATCCAGGGCACGATCGCCGAGCCGGCCCGGTCGGCGAGGAGGACGAAGGCCCCGCAGACGATCACCTTGTCGACGAGCGGGTCGAAGATCCGGCCCAGCCGGCTCACCTGCCCGAAGCGGCGGGCCCACCAGCCGTCGACCCAGTCGGTGGAGGCGGCGACAAGAAACAGCCCCAGCGCCGCCGGCCAGGCCGATCGCTCGATGGCCGCGAAGAGAATGAAGGCGAGCAGGAGCCGCAGCGCCGAGAGCATGTTCGGCACGGTCCAGACACGGTCGAGCGGCGCTGGGGAGGTCATGTCGAATCAATCGTATCCCGTCGCACCGGCCGCGGGCTCAGGTATTCCCGGTCGCGAGCACGCC
This sequence comes from Planctomycetia bacterium, assembly GCA_014192425.1. Lineage (NCBI taxonomy): Bacteria > Pseudomonadati > Planctomycetota > Planctomycetia > Planctomycetia bacterium. Next base: position 141,263 of record BJHK01000007.1, read on the forward strand.
GGCGAGGTCGTAGCCAGCGGCGGCGACGATCTCCACCGGCACGATCCGGCCCGTCAGCGGCCGGGCTGCCGAGGTGCCGGGGGCCGTGACGTAGACGACGCAGTCGATCTCCGGCGCGTCGGCCTTCGAGCGGCCGATCCAGACGTCCGCGCGGTCGGCGCTCTGCCGGTCGATGATCACGTCGAGCGTCCGCCCCACCTGCCGCCGGGCGTGGTCGTGGGCGATTTCCTGCTGCACGGTCATGAGCTCGTCGCGGCGGGCGGCCTTCTCCTCTTCGGGGAGATGGCCGTCGAGCCGGGCGGCGGGCGTGTCGGGCTCGAGGGAGTAGGTGAACACGCCGACCCGCTCGAACCGCCACTGCCGGGCGAAGTCGACGAGCTCCGCGAACTGCTCGCGGGTCTCGCCGGGAAAGCCGGTGATGAACGTCGTCCGGAGCGTGAGGCCGGGGATGCGGTCGCGGAGCCGGCCGAGGAGATCCTCTGTGGCGGCCCGGCCGACACGCCGCTGCATGCGCTTGAGCACCGGGTCGCTGGCATGCTGCAGCGGCATGTCGAGGTAGGGGAGGATGCGGCGGCTGGCGGCGATCGTATCGACGAGCTCGGGGGTGAAGTGGATCGGATACAGGTACATGAGCCGGATCCATTCCAGGCCGTCCACCTCCTCGAGGCGGCGGAGCAGCTCGACGAGCCGCGGCTCGCCATACAGGTCCATGCCGTAGTAGGTCGTGTCCTGGGCGACGATCACGAGTTCCTTGACGCCGTCGGCGGCGAGCTCGCGGGCCTCGGCGACGACCGCCTCGATCGGCTTGGTGGCGTGCTTGCCGCGCATCTTCGGGATCGCGCAGAACGTGCACGTCCGGTCGCAGCCCTCGGAGATCTTCAGATAGGCCATGTGCCGCGGCGTGACCCGCATCCGGCCGGTGTCGTCGAGCGGCCGGGCCGGCGCCGGGCGGAACACGCTGCGCTGGTCGCCGAGACCGCCGACGAGCCGTTCCGCCGCCCGCGCGATCTCGTCCCGCGAGAACACGCCGATCACGGCGTCGAGGCCGGGCAGCTCCGTGAGCAGCTGCTCCTTCTGCCGCTCGGCGAGGCAGCCGGAGACGACGACGCCGCGGGTGCCGCCGGCCTTCTTGAGGTCGAGCATCTCGTGGAGGGCGGCGTAGGACTCCTGCCGCGAGGCGTCGATGAAGGCGCAGGTGTTGACGATCACGAAATCCGATCCGGCCGGCTCGGCGATGAACTGCCAGCCGTCGTCGCGCAGCAGGCCGAGCATCCGCTCGCCGTCGACGAGGTTCTTCGGGCAGCCGAGGCTGACCATCGAGAACGTGCCGCGGCGCGAGGCCGGATCGCCGGGGGCGATCACCGGCAGCGGCGCGGCCGCCGTGGCGCAGGCCCCGGGGCCGCCGTCGACGATCTGCAGGGATTGCATCAGGCCCGCTCCGCGATCAGCGTGTCGAGCTCGTGGCGGAGCTTGGGCAGGATCTCGTCGTAGGGGAAGGCACCGAGCTCAACGCTGCGCCGCTTGAGATTGACGTGGGTCGGGCCGCACCACAGGCCGAGGTCGGCATCGTCGGTCTCGCCGGGGCCGTTCACGCGGCAGCCCATGACGGCGATCGTGATCGCGTGGTCGCGGGCGTAGGCGGTCATCTCCTTGACCTGCCGGGCGAGGTCGATGAAGGCCTCGTTCTCGACCCGCGAGCAGCTCGGGCAGGAGATGATGTTGAGCGTGGACAGGCCGTAGTCGACGACGCTCCGCACCCGGCCGGCGGCGATGTCGTCGAGGATGGCGCGGGCGGCGGCGATCTCCTGGGGCTTGTCGGCGTTGGGGACGGTAAGGGAGACGCGGACGGTGTCGCCGATGCCGCGCGAGATCAGCTGCTCGAAGGCGATCCGCGTCTTGATGATGCCGTCGGGGGGCATGCCCGCTTCGGTGACGCCGAGGTGCAGCGGCACGTCGGGCCGTTCGGCGGCGAACCGCCGGTTGACCTCGATCACCTTGAGGGGATCGGAGTCTTTGAGGGAGACGACGTAGCGCGTGAAGCCGAGCGCGTCGAGGAGGGCACAGTGCTCGAGGGCGCTGGCGAGCATCGGCCCGAGGGAGTCGTCGGCGGCGAACTGCTCCTTCTTGGCGGGATCGACGCTGCCGCAATTGACGCCCACCCGCAGGCCGCAGTCGTTGGCGGCGGCCACGTCGGCGATGAACTTCACCTTGTCCTGCCAGGGCTTGGTCGGTTCGTGGTGGTAGAGGTGGCCGGGGTTGTAGCGGAGCTTGTCGACGTGGGGGGCAACGTCGAGGGCGAGGCGGTAGTTTTCCTGGAGGTCGATGGCAAGGTTGGCGGGAGTGCCGGCCCGGATTGCGGGCAGGGCGGCGGCGTCCTTCTTCGAGTCGACGGCGATGCGGACGACGCCGGCGCCGGCGGCGTGCAGGGCGTTCGCCTGCTCGAGCGTGGCGGCCACGTCCTGGGTGTGGGTGGCCGTCATGCTCTGGGTGGCGATGGGATGGCCGCCGCCGATGGTGATCGAGCCGATCCTCACGCCCCGCGTCGGATTTCGTCGCAACTCGACCACCTGCCGCTCCCTCGCCACACTCTTTGGACCATCTGCGGTCGGCACCAGCCGCCGCCGACCCCCAAACAATAGCAAACCGCCGGCTGGCGGCGATATGGCCATGAAGTACTCCCCGGTCCTGCACGTCGTCCTGCACGAGCCCGAGATCCCGCCCAACGCCGGGAACGTGGGCCGGACGTGCGTGGCGATCGCCGCCAAGATGTGGCTGGTGCGGCCGCTGGGCTTCAAACTCGACGACTACTACCTGCGCCGGGCGGGGCTCGACTACTGGGAGGAGTTGGAATGGGAGGTGGTCGACTCGTGGGCCGATCTTTGCCGGCGGCTCGACGAGTCAGGCGCCGGCGCGCAGTGGCTGTTTTCGGCGCGGGCGAGCCGGCCGTACACGGAGCCGCGGTATGCGCGGGGCGACGTGCTGGTGTTCGGCAGCGAGTCGCGCGGGCTGCCCCGCGATCTGACGGCCGCCCATGCCGACCGGCTGCTCACGATCCCGTCTCGGCCGCAGGTGCGCAGCCTCAATCTTGCCAACTGCGCGGCGATCGTGGCCTACGAGGCGTTGCGGCAGTGGTCGGTGTGACGGCGGGCGAGTGACGGCGGGTGGACGGGGAAGGATCAGCGCGGCGGTTCGGCCATCGCGGCGGCCGACGGGATCTCGGCGTACAGGGGCAGGTGTCGGTAGTAGACCTCGAGCATGTAGGTGCAGAAGCAGGTCGCGTACAGGCGGCCGCCGACGGCGCCCCAGCGATCCCCACCGGGGTCCCACGATCCACGGTCGGGGCCGGTGGTGAGCTGGGCCTTGGGCAGCGTCTCGCGCATGGCTGTGTTCCAGCGGTCCCAGGCCGTGCCTCCGGCGTGGTGGGCGACCTGGGCGATGTAGTACCAGGCGTACATGTCCCGCTCGCCGGCGAAGTCGAGCGGGCGGGCGACGAGCTGTTCGAGTCCGGCCACCAGCCGCGGCTCGCGGGCCGTCCAGCCCAGGTACTGCCGGCAGAGCAGACCCTCTGCCGACATGGCGGGCGAGACCAGTTCCACCGCGCCGTTGGCATTCCTGAAATAGCCGTAACGGGCTCCGCCATCGATGGCCAGGCCGTCGAGCAGCCGGCCGATGCCCTCGAAGGCCGTGGGCGGCACGGTGATGCCGGCCATCTGCCCGCTCTTGAGGGCCATCATGAACCAGCCGGTCACCGAGAGGTCGCCATCCTGCCCGGGCTGGTAGCGCCAGCCGCCGTTGGGACCCTGCGCCGCGAGGCAGTAGGCGATCGCCCGCCGGGCGGGCACCTCGTAGGCCGGGTTCTTCGTCATGCCGAAGAGCTCGCAGACCGCGATCGTCGCCTGGGCGTGGGAGTAGAGGGCGTGGTGCTGCGGCATGGGCTCGAAGTCGAAGCGGCCGTCGGCAGCCTGGCGCTGCAGGAGCCGGCGCCAGGCGCGGGCCAGGACGGCCCGGTGCTTGCCCGTGTCCGGCAGGTGCCCCGCGCCCTGGAAGGCGATCAGCGCCATGGCGGTGGCGGCCAGATGGTTTTCCTGGGAGCCGGCATTCGAGTACGGACCGGCGAGGCTCCACAGACCGTCGGATTGCTGCTGCCGCACAAGCCAGTCGAGGGCGCGGGTCACGGCGTCCTCGGTGGCCTCGGTGCCGCCGAAGGCCCGGACGAGCGCCTCGCGCCGGCCGACGTCGCGGCCCTGAAGGAGCGCACCGACGACGGGGGCCGGCACGCGTGAATCGCCGGCCAGCAGCGGCCCGTTTTGCTCGGGCGCCGGCTGCGGCGGTGCGACGACCGGATTGGCGACCGGTGGAAGATTGACATCGACGGGTTCCGGTTCCGGAGGCTTTTCCGGTTCCTTTTCCACCGTCACGCCCGGTTCCTCGGCCGGCTCCGCGGAAACGAACGCCACGTCCAGGGTGGGCACGCGGCGCGGTTCGCCACGGATCATCCAGATGGCGAGCATGAGCAGGCCGATCACGTGCAGCGAGATGCTGACCGTCAGGGGTGGGCTCTTGCGCACCGCCTTGTCGATGCGGGTCCGCAGCGAACGCCACGACAGCGGGTCGGCGTCGGCGGGTTCGTCGAAGTAGCTCTCGGTGGCGACTTGGACCGGCGACGCGACGACGATCGGCTCGCGGCCGGTGCGGGGAAAGCCCGGCTTGGCGGAATCTTCGCCGGCAGGAGGGCCGCCGAGGATCGTCTTCGCGGCGGAGGCTCCGGGCGCCGAGCGAGTCGCGGGCTGGTCTGGGGGCCAGATGTCGTCGGCGGGGAAGTTCATCGGCCTTCCTGACGAAAACGACCGGTTATGGGGCTGGGCTTTGCTTTGAAGGGTTCACGGTGTATTATGAGGAAGTCGTTCGCATCGCCCTATCCGATTTTCGGGTCGGGTCGATCCGGACGACGCCAAACACCGTCGCGGGGTGGAGCAGCCCGGTAGCTCGCGAGGCTCATAACCTCGAGGTCACAGGTTCGAATCCTGTCCCCGCCATTTCGGCCGTTTTGATAAACGGCGTAAGTTCCGAAGAACCCGCGGAAACCCCTGTGGTTTCCGCGGGTTCTGTCGTTTCGTGCGAGGGCACGCTGTCCCGCGCGGACCCCTGCTGCGTCGCCAAATGCGTCGCAGGTGCTGCGCAATATGCGTCGCAGGGCGGCGGCCCCTGCCCGGACTCGTCCGGGCCCGGCCCCGGCCCCGCGGCCGCCGCGCCGCCGCTCACGACGTGCTCGAAGTGGTGCTCACGGGACATCAAGTAGTGCTGCGCCGCGACCTTCGGCGAGTGCCCGAGCCACGGGGCGACGACGTGGGCCGGATACCGCTCGACCCAATCGGTCTCACAGGACGCCCGGAGGTTCTGCAGCAGCCGCGGCCAGGGCTTGTGGCCGGCCTTGGTGATGATCCGCTCGAGGTGGGTGCGGAAGTTCACGCTCGCCCTGGCGGCCGATGGCACCACGAGGATCGCCCCCGGCTCCGCCTGCTCGAAGGCATCGGCCAGGATCACCCGCAGCTCGGGGCAGATCGGCACGATCCGCACCGCATGGTCGGCGCCGTGGTGCTCCGTCTTCTTCGCCAGCACCGTCAGCCCACCCTTCTCCCAGTTGACGGCGTCCCACGTCAACGAGCCGATCTCCGAAGGGCAGCGGAGGCCAGCCATGCGGGACAGCGCGACGATGAGCCGCCATTCGATCGACGGGCACGCGTCCAACACGTCCCGGATTGTCTTGAGCGGGATGTAGCGGGCGCGGGCGGGGTTGGCCTGCGACCCGGGCCGCAGGCCATCGAACGGACTTTTGTCGATCCACCCCCAGCGCACGGCGGCGCGGAACACCTGCTTCGCCACGCTCACGCGTTTGGCCACGGTCGGGGGCGAAAGCCTGTTGTCCTCGGTTGTCCGCTGCTTCTTCCGGCGCCCGCTGCCCTTCTTGTCCTTCACGACCCACGTGCGCCAGTCGTCCGCGCCCTCGGCCGTCACGGCCGTCACCAGCGTGTCGGTTCCGAAAAACTCCTTGAGCGATTCGAGCGTCTGGTTGAACCCGCGGATCGTCGCCGGCTTTCCCGCCGACCGCTCGACGAACATCTTGGCCAAGTGGCCGACGGTGTGCTTCTCGCGGCTGTCGGCACGCGGCTCGACAAGCCCGACGCTGGAAAGCTTCGCGTGCGATACCGCGGGCAGGCTCGCCACCCATCCCGCCAGGTTCGTGTCGATCGGTACGCCGGCGATCGCGCACGCGTTGAGCTGCTCGACGCGGTTCAGCCAGGCCTCTGCGGCCTTCTTCGGGACCGCGCCGAGATACACCGCCCGCCTACCGCCGTCGCCGGCGACGAACTGCACCCGCCACGTGGGTCGTCCGCTTGCACTACGGGGTTTCAGCCGCACCAGACTCGCCATAGCCGCCTCCTCTCAACGTGATGTTTTTTGTACCGTGCCACCATAAAGACCGTCGAGATTTGCTAGGGGCATTCGCCGGGGTCGTCCTCCGCCGTGGTCGCCTTGGCGGCCAGCCAGTTCTTCAGGACCTCGACCGGGTACAGCACCACGTTGCCGATGCGGACATGCGGCACGCCCTCGGTGCGGGTCCAATCCCAGAGGAGCCGCTCCGAAATCCCAAGTACCCGGGCGGCGTCACGTGGTCGCAGGGCGAGCGGATCGACCACGCGCTCCGGCGTGGACAGCGTGAAAGGTGATTGACGCATCATCGTGTACCTCCTTCGGTGGCGTTACGGTTCCGTTCCCAATCGAGTCGATCGGTGATGATTTCCACCTCGGCACACCGCCCGCGGCCGCCGCGCTGGACCTTCACGAGCCCCGCTGCCTCCAGCGCATGGACGCCGCGGCTGGCCTGATCGTGGGATAGCCCCATCGCCTTCCGCGTGGACGCATCGACGCGGATCGGCGCTACCAGCCCCGCGCGGAGGCCGTGCTTGAACCACAGGGCGATCCCGAGGGCGAGGGCGGCCCTACCCCGCGCCGCGGCCCGCTGGAGCCACCACATCGGCGGTTTGCCGCCCAGGTACACCGCGGCACCGCGGCGGCGAGCCTTGGTGGGCGCCACGGCTGGCAGCGGGCCATTCGCGCGGAAGGTCTCCAGGTCCAACTCCACAGTCCTGTACCCCATTACTATTAGAAGAAGAACTACTAGAAGAAATAGAAGAAGAATTGGACCGGTTCCGCGCTCGTGCGGACCCACATCCGCACCACCGCGGAACTACCTCCGCACTACTGCGGATGTGGCACCGGCCCGGCCAACCGCGTGACGGTGTCCCAGAAGCCCCCCCCCCTCTCGTCGATGTAGCGGTCGGGGTACTTGATGATCTCGGCGCCTGTGCTGATCTCGAACCCGCCCAGCACGATCTTCGATGCCTCGGCCATGATCCCGCGGGCCCGAGCCACCACCTCATCAACCGAGTCCGCCGGCCCCTCTATGACCACCGCATCATGAACAGGGGCGCACAGGCCAATCCCGGCTTCGACGAGCATGCAGCAAGCCAGCCGAAGCATCTCGGCACCATGGGCCTGGCAAGGGAAGTTCGCCAGGCTCCGGGCGTTGGCCCCCTTCAGGGGGTCGGCCGAGGGCCCGACGTGGATCGGCCACCCGAACACGGTCTCCAGCCGCCCGAGCAGCATCGCCCTGTCTACCGCTGCCTGCGACCACATCCAGAACGCGCGATAGGTCTCACGGTGCAGCCGGAGGAGCCGCTTGGCCATGTCGACCGGCTGGCCGATCCGATCCGCCAGCGCCTCCGCGCCCATGCCGTATTGCACAGCCAGCACGCACGCCTTGAAGAGCTCCCGTTCTCCCTTGTGCGACGTCTTTGTGCCCTCCGGCGGAATCCCGCCTGCCTGTTTGCCGAACGCGAGGTAGGGGTCCCCCGAGCGGTAGGCGTCCATCATCGCCGTGTCACCGGAGAGCGCCGCCGCTATACCAAACTCTTGCTGGTCATAGTCGATGTAGGCGACCGCCATACCTGGCTCCGGTTTGATCAGGCTCCGCAGCCAACGCGACGGCCCGAAGATGAACTTGGCGTTGCTCGGCTGGTTGCGGCCCGTCCTCGCACGGAAAGGCATGATCCCGGTGCGGTTCCTGCCGTCGGGACCAATCGCAAGGTCATCGAACAGCCGCATCTTGCCCAGCGCCGACCGCAGTTCCCGCAATTCCGCGACGACGGGGTACGCCTTCGCCATGGAGCGGAACGTGTCGTCATCCATTGCGAGCTGGCCGCTCTCCAGCCGCGGCCACGGGATGTCGTGGGCGATGAGCCAGTCCGCGAACTTCTCCCGCTTGAATGTCGTGCCGTCGAAAACGCCATACCGGGCGTCCACCTCCACCACGAGCGCCGCCTGGATCTCCTGCCAGCGGGCCCGCAGGTGTTCGAACATTGGCACATCGATCGGGATGCCGCGGTGCTCCATGCTCGCCACCGCCCAACCGTACCGGCCGCGGAGTAGCGCCCGCGGCAGGTCGATCCGGGTCAGCATTCGCGGCAGCAGGCGTTCAAGCGCGTACACGTCCTCGGCGCAGTAGTCGAGCAAAGCCTGCCGCTCGTCGGCAGTGAACGGGCCGCCGCGAATGGCGAGGTCTCGCATCGCCGTCTTCTCGGTGCCCTCCATCGCCGGCAAACCGTGGTAGACGAGCGCCCCGAGCAGGCCGGCGCCGCTCGGCGTCTTCAGGCCGTTCGTCATCGCCCGAAACTCGACGAACAGGTCGAGGATCCGTGCGGGCGCCGGCCACCCCAGGGCGTGGAACACACTGAACTCGGCCGGCGCGGCGTACGACACGAACAGCACCCGATCGTCGATCCGGAAGGGCGGCACTGCCGCGGCGGCAAGTTCGTCCTCCCACAGCCGCAGTTCGCGGCCGGTGAAGGCCTCCTTTGCGACCAGGCAGATCGGCACCGGCCGGCATCCCGGCTGCGCGGAATACTCGGCATCGACGAGCCAGACCTCGTCGAAGGCTTCGAGGCCGGAGAGGTTGAAGGTCGTGAATGCGGTCATGGTCAGTTCCAATTCGGGACGAGGGGGTGGTCTTCGGACGCAATGAGCCGGCCGCGGAAGGCGGCGTGGAGAACATCCAGGAAGTCGTCAGCCGGCCAGGTGGGCGGCGGCGGCGCGTCGTCATCCTTCAAGGTGGATACGACGTATTGCCCGGCCGCCTCGTCCGCCACGACGCGGCACCACCGCATTTCGGCGAGGCTGGCGAGCACCCCGGCGGTTTCCCGCCAGGGTGCCGAGCCGCCGCGACCGGGGGTGGGTGTCGGCACCGGCCACACGAACATCTCGCCGTCGTGGTTGACGCACAGCCGCGGGCAGACCATCGTGAGCCTGTCTGCCAACCGCGGCCACAACTGCCCGACGACGAGGTACAGTTCGCCCGATGACGGGTCCCGCAACACCGGCGTGTTGAACCGGCTCTCCGGCCCCGGCTTCACCTGGATCCATTCGTCAGCCTGCGGGTTGCGGCAAACGATCGGCGGCAGCGTCGTGCTCATGCGCCACCCCGCAGTTCACGAAGGATCGGGTGGTCGAGACTGTCGATCATCCGGCCGCGGAAGCCCAACTTGATGATCTCGTTGAACGACAGGTCGGGCCACTTCGGGTCGGGTAGCTCGGCGGTCGGCACGTAGTGGGTGTAGATGCCGTTCGTCGTGTCCGAGACCATCCTGCACCACGTCGTCTCCGCGGCCTTGGCGATCTGCAACGCGGAATCGGTCCACGTGTTCGAGCGACCGTCGGATCCGGGCAGCTTGACCCGCCAGATGAACAGGTCGTTCGCCCGGTTCACGCACGTCAGCAAGAGCGCCGGCGTGATCTCGCCAGACAGGTCCGCCCACAGCGACGGCGCGACTAGGTACGTCGACCTCTCGACTCCTTTTTCCAGCTCGAGCACCGCCGTCTGGAGTCGCCATTCCTCGCCCGGACGAACCTGGAACCATTCGCTCTTGTTCGGCTTTCGGTTCGGCACCGTCGTGATGACCTTCCGGACGCCGAGACCTTCTGAATAGTCGGCCCCGAGCCGCAGCGAAGCCGGATCGAACGGGTCCGGCGGCTCGGGGCGTGCGGGCGGTGCCGGGGGCGGCGTCGCGGGCAGTTCCGGCGCCGCCGGCTCCGGCGTAGGCGTCGGATTAGTGATTGGCTCGGGCGCCGCTTGGTCCTCGTGAGGGCTCGGGGTGGAATCACCGTTCGTGGTCATGTGGGGCTCCTCCTTTCGCTTGGGAGTCTTGGGTTTCACGGATACGTTCAGTTCGCGGCCATCAACAGGCGCAGTGGCGGTTGCCATAAGTGGCCTCCGGGGGGGTCTCGAGAGCTGGTCGGCCGACATTCGGCCTTCCTGACTTCCGAAAAAAGCGTCGTAGTCCAAGGGGTTTCACCGGATCCGGCCGCGGCACACCGCAATGGACATGGCCGCCGGGGCCCGCACGCTGTCGAGCGGCACCAGCACGCTCGTGACGTCCGGCAGGCGGAGCGTTGGGACCGTGAGGTTGCTCAAGCCGCCGTGGACTTCAACCACCTTCACGCCGTCGATCTGTCGCAGGCGGTCGAGGATCTCGTCTGCCGAGCTGGCGATGACGCCGAGCACCTTGTCGGTGATGGTGTAGACCACGCCGTAGCAGCAGGGGATCATCGCCTTCGCACCAGTCATTTGATGCGCGGGTCGCTTCAATCGGCTCTTCATGGAATCGCTCCTGGGGTAGGGGAAGTCGGGCGTTGGTTCCGGGGTATCGCGGTCAGGTACGGCGCGGCCGTCGCACGCGACCACGCTCGAGGGCCGCGAGCTGCGTCGGGCTCGCCTTTCTGGTCCGTCGCGGCTTCATGATTCCGGTCACGGACGAGAGGCGGCCGCGCGGGAAAACAACCGTGACGCCGTCGCTGCCGTCGTGGGCGATCTCGACGAAAGGCAGCCGCCGCAGCCGGTTGGCCACCGCGCCCGCGCTGGTCGTTGAGGCCGCGAGCAGGTCGCCTCCCCAGGGGCAGATGTCCCCGTACCGGCAGAGCACCTTGTAGTTCCACGGGTCCGACCAGCGCCCGCCGGCGGCCTCGTCGAGGCCGATCTTCCAGCGATGGCCGAACTCCGATCGCAGATTGATGGGCGTGCTCATCGGCGAGCCTCCCGCTTCGTGACGAAGTCGATGAGGTCGCTGCCGAGGACGTAGAGCCGCTTGCCCGAGCGGTGGGTCTTCAGACCCGCCCGGACGGCTGCCCGGAAGGCGGCGTCGCGCCAGCCCATTCGGTCCTTGATTTCATCGAGTCGGTATAGGGCATTCGGTATGACTGCCCCTATCGACGTCGGGGGGGACTGAAATGCCCCAAGACGACTGCCGGTCTTTTTCACAGGTTGGCTCCCAGTTCGCCGGAGCACAACCGCGTGCCCCAGATAACTGAGACAACTTGTGGACAATCACCGTCAGCAAGGAGCTGCTAACCGAAGAAAAACCCGTGCGTCACTGCACATTGTTCGTGGACTATGAACATCACTGTTAGTCCGCGGACTCCTCGGCATCGGCCAGCTCATCAAGTTTGGACCCGTTCTGGGCATACCAGGCTTTGGCCGCGGGATCGTTTTCAATCGCCCGGCGGGCCGCGGCATCGAGCGGCTGCAGCTTCACCTCACGGCCAATACTGAGGCCATTTTTAGCAGCGAACTCGTTGTTCCTCGTCGCGCCCGATTTCGAAGCTTCGCCGCCGTTGCCATTCAACTCACTCGCCGCGTTGTTCGGGTCCAATCTCGCCGCATTGCCACGCTTCCGGTGCAGCGCCCAACTCTTGTATTCATCCGTTCGCCGGAAAGTCTTGGCGGCTTTTTCGGTGTAACCGCACGCGGTCGCGTGCTCATAGTCGTACAAACTGTACACCTTCTTGATCAGCTCCTGCTCGATCTCCCCCTCCGTTCGTCCCGCATTTGTCATCCGCACGATGATCGCGTTCACTTTGGCTCGCAATTTTTCGCCGGCCTCCTTCTTGGTGACCTCTCTGCGCCGTTTCTTGCCCCCCTTGGCCTTACCGCCAAGTGATCGCTTCTGACACGACGCCGATGTTCGATGTCCGCCGACGCGGTTGTCGCCCCAAAGTCTCGACTTGTTGCCCTGGGGGCGGGCAAGGCTGTCTCGCCGATCGTTGCCGTCGGCGGGCGCCGCCGGCAACGCAAGATCACGGAAGCCGTCCAGCGATTCCAGAGAATCGCCGCCCGACCCAAGTAAGAACGCAGGCCGTCGGGCCATCTGCTGCTTCATTTTGAGGAGCGGGTAGTGAGGGTGCCGCTCCAAGGTTCGTTCCAGTTCCAGCAGGCCTGGGGTCTGGAACATTTCCTTGCCGAGCGCATCCAAGCTTTCGCAGCCCGAGCAAGATGTGAGTGGGTTACGGTCGCCGGCGATGCCGCTGGGGTGGGTGGTCATGATTGAGCCTCCGCTCGGTAATACGGCGTCCCTGCCTAGGTTGAAGACAGACCTCGCTTGAGCCGCAGATAGGCTACCCATATTGACTTGCCAGTCCAGCATCTTTTTTGGAAGGCGTATTTTCTCCGCGAAATAAAGCGTTTCCGATGCTGGCCGGCGGGTTTGCCGGCCAAATGCACAACCCCCTTGCGAGGCCCCCTTCCGCGCTGGCACATTGGTCCCCAATCCACCCCCTTGGGGAGCCGCCTGTGCAGGCCACCACCGCTCTACCGTTCTTCCCGCAGCGCATCGCGATCGACATCAAGGTCGGCCCGAAGCCGCGCGCCTACCGCGACGTAGACGGCGTCGGCTTCCGCCGCGGCGACGTCGGCACGCACACCAGCCGCACGATCATGCTCGCCGAACTCACGGCGCTCTTCGACGCCGTGCCGGCCACCGCGAGCGAGGCCGACATCACCGTCGCCATTCGCCATGCCAACTGCTTGAGCAAGTCGACCACCTCCACGCGGCGGCTCACCCACCAGCGGCTCACTGAACTCTACGCCCTCGATCCTCACGTGCCGATCTACCGCGTCCTGCGGCGGCTCTGGTCGCTCGAGCCATCGGGCCGACCGCTGCTCGCGCTGCTCGTCGCCATCGCCCGCGACCCGATGCTCGCCGCCAGCGCTCCCGCGGTCGTGCTGCTACCAATCGGCGCCGACTTCGCTCGCGGCCCCATGAAGGACGCGATCCGGGCAGCCATCGGCGACCGACTCAGCGACGCCATCCTCGACAAGGTCGTTCGCAACGCCGCCAGCTCGTGGACGCAGTCGGGCCACCTCGCAGGCCGTTCGATCAAGACGCGACGCCGCGTCATCGCGACGCCGGCCACGGTAGCGCTCGCGGTCTACCTCGCCCACGCGGCCGGCTTCCGCGGCCCGCATGTGTTCGCGAGCGCCTGGACGAAGCTCCTCGACGCCGACGCTGACGCGGCTCGCAGCCTGGCGATCGAGGCCAAGCGGGCCGGGCTCATCGACATGCGTGCGTTCGGCGACGTGGTGGACGCGTCCTTCGACCGCCTCGACCCGGGCCTGCCCGCCGCCAGCACGACCACCTCGGAAGGAGTCGCCTGACGGCGTAGTCACCCATGGGCCGCATCGAAGAACTCTCCGAGCACTACGCCAAGCACGTCTCCCTGCCCTGGGAACGGGGCGTCGCCGGCGCCCAGCGCGTGATCATGGTCGTCTACGACAAGGAGGCCGAGCGGATGCTCCGGGCCCGCCGGCAGCTCTTCGCCACCGCCACTGAGGCCGCCGGCCACGGCTGGCACGTAGTCGACCTCTCCGACGCCTTCGCCGCCTGGATCGCGGCCGACGATTTTCGGGACGCCTACTTCGAGTCGCCCGAGGATCTGGAACTCAAGCTCCAGACCGAGTTCGTGGACGTCCTGGCCGCCAAGGTCCGCGAGGCCCTCACCGCCGCCGAGGTCACCGACAACTCCGTCGTCGCCCTGTTTGGCGTCGGCAGCCTGTTCGGATTCGCCCGCGTCTCGCAGATCGTCCGGGCCATCGAGCGTGACGTCCGCGGCCGCCTCGTGATCTTTTTCCCGGGCCACTTCGAGCAGAACAACTACCGGCTCCTCGACGCCCGCGACGGCTGGAACTACCTCGCCGTCCCCATCACCCACGCCGGCAACCAGCACGCCCAGTAGCACCACCACCAGAGGTCCGCCATGAGCATGGCCACCATCAAAGACATCCTCCTCATCGACCCGTCCCGGGAGCCGCTGGTCAACAACGGCCAAGCCCGCCTCGCGGACCAGACCGACGAGAAGGTCGTCGCCGAGCTGCGCGGCGAGCTGAAGATGTTCGTCTGCGAGGGTGAGTTCGCCCGCGGCCTCGACTGCATCCTCTCGGAGTACCTCGGCAACCTCGGCAACTCGTCGCAGAAGGCCGTCTGGGTCAGCGGCTTCTTCGGCAGCGGCAAAAGCCACCTCCTCAAGATGCTCGCCCACCTCTGGGCCGACACGCCCTTCGCCGACGGCGCCACGGCCCGCGGGATCGTGCCCGAGATGCCGAAGGAGATCCGGGCCCACTTCACCGAACTCGACAACGCCGGCCGCCGCCATGGCGGACTGTTCTCCGCCGCCGGCACGCTCCTGGCCGGCTCCCACGACCGCGTCCGCGAGACGGTCCTCGGCGTGATCCTGCGTGCCGCCGGGCTGCCGGAGCAGTATCCCGTCGCCCGGTTCGTCCTCTGGCTCGAGCGGGAAGGGGCTCTCGACAAGGTGAAGAAGCACGTCGAGGCCAACGGCGGCGTGTGGGAGAAGGAACTCGCGAACCTCTGGGTGAGCACGCGGATCCGCAAGGCGATTCTGGCGTGGGACAAGAACTTCGCCCCCAGCGAGGCCGACGTTCGGGCGGCGCTCAAGCAGCAGTTCCAGGAGCAGACCGGCGACCTGACCACGCCGGAGTTCATCGGCCTGGCCAAGGACGTCCTCCTCCGCCACGCCGCCAACACCTCCAACAACCCCGAGCAGCTGCCCTGCACCATCATCCTGCTCGACGAGGCCCAGCAATACATCGGCGACTCGCACGACCGCTCGACGGTCTTCACCGAGTTGGCAGAGGCGCTCACCAAGCAGTTCGACGGCCGCATGCTGCTCGTGGCCGCCGGACAGCAGTCGCTCAACGACGTCGAACTGCTCCACAAGCTGATGGACCGGTTCGTCGTGAAGGTGCCGCTCTCCGACACCGACGTCGAGACGGTCACCCGCAAGGTGTCGCTCCGCAAGAAGCCCGGCGCGATCCCCACCGTCACGAGCACCGTCGAGTCCCACGGCGGCGAAATCGCCCGCCACCTTCAGGGCACGAAGATCGGGCCGCGCACGAGCGACGACAAGACGATCGTGGCCGACTACCCGCTCCTGCCGGTCCGCCGTCGGTTCTGGGAGGAGTGCTTTCGTCAGATCGACGCCGCCGGAACGAAGAGCCAACTGCGGTCGCAGCTCTCGATCATCCACGACGCCGTCGGCAAGCTCGCCGACGACCGGCTCACGGCCGTCATCCCGGCCGACGCCCTCTACGACTCGCTCAAGGCCTACATGCTCGGCACGGGCGTTCTCCTGCGGGAGATCCACGAACGGATCGAGGAGCTGGGCGTGCCGGGCACCACCGACGCCGTTCTCGCCAAGCGGATCGCCAGCCTCGTGTTCCTGATCTCGAAGCTGCCCACCAACCTCGGGGCCGATCTCGGCGTCCGCGCGTCCGCCGCCCACATCGCCGACCTGCTCGTCAGCGATCTGGCCGCCGACAACCACGTCCTGCGGCAGAAGGTCGCCGAGTCGCTCGAAAAACTCGTCGAGAGCGGCCTGCTCATGAAGGTGGACGACGAATACCGGATGCAGACGCGGGCCGGATCGGAGTGGCTGGCCACCTACAACAAGAAGCAGCAAGAGATCCGCGGCAGCGAGCCGAAGATCCAGGAGGTCCGCAACAACCTCGTCTATGCCGCCATCGACGAGGCCGTCCGCGGGGTGCGCATCCTCCAAGGCCTGCCGAAGGAGCCACGCGACCTGTCGGTAGACCGCGACGCCACGCCGCCCACCCCCGGCGGTCGCGGCCTAACCGTCTGGGTCCGCGACGGCTGGTCCGCTGCCGAGAAGGATGTGACGGCGGCTGCCCGGAAAGCCGGAGCCTCGTCATCGCTCATCTACTCGTTCATTCCCAAGGCCTACGCCGACGACCTCAAAACCGCGATCGTCAACTCCGAGGCCGCCAACAGCACGCTCGAAACCTACGGCCCGCAGTCCGAGGCCGAGGGCCAGGAGGCGATGCGGGCGATGACGAGCCTGCGGGATAGCGCCATCAACAACCGCGACCGGCTGATCCGCGACATCGTCAGCGGCACGAAGGTCTGGCTCGGCGGCGGCACCGAACAGCTCCACACCACGCTCGCCGAGAAGCTGAAAGTCGCCGCCGAGGCTGCTGTCGCCCGCCAGTTCAAGGATTTTTCCGCGGCCGACAAGGCGTCGTGGGACGTCGTGATGAAGCGGGCGAAGGAGGGCACCGACAAGCCAATGGAGCCGATCGGGCATACGGGCGCGGTCGAGACCCACGCCGTCTGCGTCGAGGTGCTCGGCCGCACGGCCACGGGCGCGACGGGCAGCGAAGTCCGCTCACAGCTCCAAGACCCACCCTTCGGCTGGCCGAAGGACGCAATCGATGGCGTGCTCGTCGTACTCGTGGGCGCCGGGCACCTGTCGGCCAAGCTCAACAACGCGCCCATAGCCGCGGCCCAACTCGACCAGAACAAGATCACAAAGACGATCTTCACGCGCGAAACGAAGACCATCTCGATGGCCGACCGGCTCAAGGTTCGCGGCACGCTCGCAAAACTCGGCTTCAAGCCCAAAGGCAACGATGAGGACGGTCCGCTTGCCGCCGACTTCCTGAAGAAACTCGCCGAAATAGGGCGGCATACCGGTGGCGAGGAGCCGCTGCCGCCGCACAAGTCGGTGGTGTTCATCGAAGACATCCAGCGGCTCACCGGCGTCGAGATGCTCGCCGAGATGGTCGCCAAGAAGGCCGACCTCGATACCGCCGCCGATGTGTGGCCCGCGCTTGCCACGCTCGCCGAAACCCGCCTCGCCGCCTGGGACGAACTCCACAAGCTCTTCGACCACGCCAAGAACGAGCCGGGCGCTGCCACCATCAACGCCGACATCGAGGCTGTCCGCACCGGCCGCCTGCTCCTCGATTCGTCCGACCCGCTGCCGCCGATCCGCGCCAAGATCGCCGAGATCCTCCGCAAGCGGCTCAAGGACACCTTCGACGACCACAAGGCCACCTTCGACCGCGAGGTGGCGCAGCTCACCGCCACACCCGTCTGGGGCCAGCTCCCGGCCGACAAGCAGACGGCCATCCTCGCCGATATCGGCCTCCGCGAGCCTGACGCCGTGGACGTCTCCACCGACGCGACCATTGCCGCTGCCCTCGCCGAACGGTCGATCGACGCCCGCCGCAACGCCGCCCTCGCCGTGCCCACGCTCGCTGGCCAGGCCCTCCGCAAGGCCGCGGCCACCGTCGAGCCCCAGGCCCGCAGCGTCACGGTCGAGAAGACCACGCTCCGCAACGGCGACGACGTCCGCGAGTGGGCCAAGCGGGCCGAGAGCCAGCTGCTCGAGGAAGTGAAGAAGGGCCCCGTGCTCGTCTCGTAACAAGCGCCATCATCCATGCCACCACTCGATCGCACGCTCCGCCGGGGCCTCGAAAACGCCGTGAAGGCTGCCCGCCGGGTGGCCGAACAGGCCGCAACGAAGGCGCTCGAATCGCTCGCCGTCGGCCACCACGAACCGTGGCCGGGCCAGCCGACCGCCGACCGCACGCTCCGCGTCAAACTCCGCGCCCGCGGCCGGCAACTCGGCGACGCCCTCGATCCCAAAACAGGAAAACAAGCCACCACGCGGCTCGTCCACGAGGTCGCCTACGAGCACTGGCACCGGATGCTCTTCGCGCGGTTCCTCGCCGAGAACGACCTGCTCATCGAACCCGACTCCGGCGTCGCCATCAGCCTCGACACCTGCCGCGAACTGGCGAAGGAACGCGGCACCGACGTCTGGATGCTCGCCAGCCGATTCGCCCAGACGATGCTGCCCGAGATCTTTCGGGCCGACGATCCCGTGCTCGCCGTGGAACTGGCCCGCGAGGACCAGCTTGAACTGGAGAAGATCGTCGCCGACCTCGGCACCGACGTCTTCACGGCGTCCGACTCGCTCGGCTGGTGCTACCAGTTCTGGCAGGCGGAGAAGAAAGATTCCGTGAACGCCTCGGGCGTGAAGATCGGCGCCGACGAGCTGCCCGCCGTCACGCAGCTCTTCACCGAGGACTACATGGTGGATTTCCTGCTCGACAACACGCTCGGCGCGTGGTGGGCCGGGAAAGTGCTCGCGGCCGATCCGTCGATCGCCGCGTCAGCCACGAGCGAAGACGACCTCCGCAAGGCCGTGTCGCTGCCGGGCGTACCGTGGGCCTACCTGCGGTTCATCAAGCCTGACGACGGCGAAGGCGCGGGCACGTGGCGACCGGCCGCGGGCACGTTCGACGGCTGGCCACGCGCCGTCAAGGATCTCACCTGCCTCGACCCCTGCATGGGCAGCGGCCATTTTGTTGTCGCGATGTTCGACCGGCTCGTTCCGCTGCGGATGCGCGAAGAGGGCCTGAGCGAGACGGCGGCGATCAAGGCCGTCATCCGCGACAACCTCTATGGGTTGGAGATCGACCCCCGCTGCACGCAGATCGGCGCCTTCAACCTCGCCCTCGCAGCCTGGCGGCGGGTCGGCCACATCCCCCTGCCGCCCATGCACATCGCTTGCTCCGGCCTCGCGCCAAACGCCACCGAGGACGAATGGGTGGCGCTAGCCGAGGGTAACTCGCGGCTCGAAGAAGGTATGCGGCGGCTCCACGGGCTGTTCAAGGACGCCCCGGTGCTCGGCAGCCTCATCAACCCAGGGGCCGAAGGCTACGCGGCGTTCGAGGCGTCATTCGCCGAGTTGCAGCCGATTCTGGGGAAGGCGCTCGCGAAGGAAGGCAGCGACGACGCCGAGCACGAGATGGCGGTGACGGCCCGCGGCGTGGCGAAGGCGGCGGAGATTCTTGGGCGACAGTTCACGCTCGTGGCGACGAACGTGCCGTATCTGGCGAAAGACAAGCACGCGCCGCTGCTCGCTTCTCGTTGTGAATCGAGATTCCCGGCGGCCCAGCGCAATCTGGCGTACGTATTTCTGCAATGCGGACTGGAAATCGCCCGCGCGGGAGGGACCGTTGCCATGGTCACTCTTCAAAACTGGTTGTTTCAACCGGCATATCCCGAGCTGCGGAAAGCGATATTGAGCCAAAGCGACTGGAATCAAGTCGTCCGGTTGGGGGCGAAAGGATTCCAAACGCCGATGTGGGACTTCAACGTGATGCTTTTCATCACATCAAAGTCGCTCCCGACTGACTCATCCTGTCTCCCATCACTCAATGTTGAAGGCGCTCGATCCCCGGAAGAGAAGGCTCGGTCATTGGTCACCACACAAGTGACCACGTCGAACCAGCTCGGGCAAATGCGAAATACTGACTGCATCGTGCTGGAGGATCTGACGCGGTCCGCCATGACGACGCTTGGTGACTACATGACGACGGCCCAAGGCCTTGTCACTGGCGATGACAACAAATTTGTCAGGCGATGGTGGGAATCGCCGCTCCTTAGCGATGAGTGGACTTGGTTGCACCTTCAGCCTCGAAACACGGAACCGTATTCCGGGCGTGTAGCCACAATCCGGTGGCAAGGCGGATCGGGTGATCTGCACAAGCGATCCAAGGCTCACAACTTTCCACCTCCTGAGTTCTTGGGGGCGGCAGGTGTCGCCATCCAAAGGATGGATCTCAATGCGACAATTTTCTCTGGCAATGTTTTCGGTGACCACCTAGCGCCCCTCGTACCACGAGATGTATCGACGCTTCTTCCCTTGTGGTGTTTCTGCGAGTCAGCCGATTTTACAGCCGAAGTTCGCAAAGTAGACGCGGCGCTAAAGGTGGCGGTGGGCTCTTTCGCCAAGGTGCCATTCGATCTTCCTCACTGGGAAACAGTTGCCGCCGAACGTTACCCGGCAGGCATGCCAGTTCCACACACCTCCGACCCCACCCAGTGGCTCTTCAACGGCCACCCGAAGGACTCCGACAGCCCGCTCCACGTCGCCGTCGCCCGGCTCGTCGGCTACCAGTGGCCGCGGCAGACGGGCTCGGAGTTTCCCGACTGCCCGGCGCTCGGCGCCGACGGTCTCGAACGGCACGCCGACGCCGACGGGATCGTCTGCCTGTCGAGCGTCCGCGGTGAGCCAACGGCGGCGGATCGGCTCCTCTCCCTGCTGGCCGACGCCTACGGCTCCGACTGGTCGGCTGACCTCCGCGACAAGCTGCTCGCCGACGTGGACGCCAATGGAAAAACCCTCGACGACTGGCTCCGCGACTCGTTTTTCGAGCAGCACCTGAAGCTGTTCCACCAGCGGCCTTTCGTCTGGCACATCTGGGACGGCCTCCGCGACGGGTTTCATTGCCTCGTCAACTACCACCGGCTCGCGGGCCCCGATGGGCAAGGCCGCCGCACGCTCGAAAAGATCGCGTACGAATACCTCGGCGACTGGATCACCCGGCAGAAGGCGCAGCAGGCGGCCGGCGAGGAAGGCGCCGACGCCCGTGTGGCCGCCGCCGTTCACCTCCAAGAACAGCTCGCCAAGATCATCGAGGGCGAGCCGCCGTTCGACATTTTTGTGCGTTGGAAGCCGCTCGCGGAACAGCCGATCGGCTGGGATCCCGACATCAACGACGGCGTGCGGCTCAATATCCGCCCGTTCATGACCGCCCGACCGCTCGGGGCGAAGGCCAAGAAGGCGTGCATCCTCCGCGCGGCCCCCGGCATCAAGTGGGACAAGGACCGCGGCAACGAGCCCGACCGCCCCAAGGACCAGTTCCCATGGTTCTGGACGTGGGATGAGGAATCGCAGGATTTCCTGGGCGGCACGAAGTTCGACGGCAAGCGACACAACGACCTCCACTACACCCGTAGGGCGAAGGAAGCTGCGCGGGCGAAGGCGGGCGGCACGAGCACGAAGCCCAAGGCTGCAGAGGCCCGGGCATGAGCACGGCCACCTCCACATCTCCGACGCTCACCACTAGCACGCTCGCCGATGCCGTGCTCGAATCACTCGCGCGGCTCGTCTCCACGCCCGACGGTGAGGTGCCGCCCGCCGCGATCCTCTGGCCCGACGCCGAGGGCCAGTGGAAGAGCCTCGTCGCGCTGCTGCGGGGCCGCGTGCCGCACCTCTACGAACTCGGCACCTTCTCCCCCGACGACCACATCGGCCCGGCGATCTGGCTCGTCTGCGCCGTCGCTCGCACGCTCTCCGACCATTCGCCGCCCGCGGGCACTGTCCCGATCCTCTACCTGCCCGGCGTCGCTCGGCAGGAACTCCGTGCCGGTGCCGACTGCCCCATGCTCCACCAGCCGCTCGTGGAACTCCAGTATCGCGGGAAGGTGTGGCACCAACGCAACGGCCGCGACTGGACGATCGAGGCGTTCCTGACGAGCAAAGACGCCCTCGACCTCGACGTGGCCCGCGATGCCGCCAGCCAGCAGGCGATGCTCCGCGCGATCGACCGGCTCGCCGATGAGCCGATCGCGGCGCTCACCGGGAGGCGGCTCGACGTCGGCTTCTTCGAGTCGCTCTCCGTCAGCGACATCGAACGTGAAATCCTCGCCTGGATGGCCGACGCCGACGAGTATCGGAAGACCAAGAAGGCCGACGCTGCCGCGTTCGAGACGTTCGTCGGCAAGATGGCCCGCGAATACGGTGTCGATCCAACCAAGCAGTCGCCCGCCGAAGCCGCGAAGTGCCTGGCCCGCGGAGAAACGGCGTGGGATCCGATCTGGCGCCGCTATGCCGACGCCCCGCAGGCGTATCCCAAGATGCAGGTGCTCATGGCCGCGGTGCCGGAGCAGGAGTTTTCGATTCAGTGCCTCGACCGCAGCCCACGCAGCAATCTGCAGTCGGAATCAACGCTCCGCTCGGACCTCGGGAAACTGCTCTCGCTCCCGCATGCCGACACCTGTGCCGCCGTCACCAAGCTCGATCGTGAACACCGCGAGCGGCTCGACCGTCCGTGGACCAAACTCGGCGAGAGCCTGCTCGCCGAAGTGCTCGTGCCGCTCGCGAAGTTGGCGACCGCCGCGACTTCACCGCTCGGCGGGCCCGACGTGGCGACAATCGCCCGGGCCTACGCCAAGGGCGGCTGGGACGTGGACCGGCAGGCGATGCGGGCGCTGGCCGTCGCCCAACACTCCGCCGACGCCGAACTCGTCGGTCAGGTTGTGCGGGCGGTCTACCTGCCGTGGCTCGACAAGACGGCGGCGCATTTCCTATCGGTAAGCCAGGGCGGCGCCGCGATCGCCTCACTCGTCACTGCCGTGCAGCCGGAACGGGAGCAGTGCCTCGTATTCGCCGATGGCTTGCGGTTCGACGTCGCCGTGTCCCTCCAGGAAAAGCTCGAGGCCCGTGGGCTCGTGGCTCGGCTCGGCCACCGGATCGCCCCGCTGCCGAGCGTGACCGCCACGGCCAAGCCCGCGGTGATGCCCCTGCCGGCCAGCGGCTACGGTTCGATCGTGGGCGGCCAGATGCCCGAGACGTTCCTGCCGCAGGTGCGGACGGCCGCGGGCCAGAAACCTGCCACCACGAATGAACTCCACGACGTGCTCTCCGAGCTGCGCGTCGCCGTCCTCGCCGCCGACGAGACCTCCGACGCCGCCACCGCCGAGAAGGGCGGCTGGACGGAGGTGGGGCGGATCGACGAACTGGGCCACAAGCTCGGCGCGGAACTCGCCGGCTCCCTCGACGAACAGGTGGAGCGGATCGCCCGCCGCGTGGCCGACCTGCTCGACGCGGGCTGGACGCGGGTGCGGGTCGTCACCGACCACGGCTGGCTACTCGTGCCCGGCGGCCTTACGAAGGTCGAAGTCCCGAAGTCGGTCGTCGAATCGAAGTGGTCCCGCGCTGCCGCAGTAAAAGGCTCGTCGCAGGTGACGGTGCCGGTCGTGGGATGGCACTGGAACGATGCCGACCGCGTGGCCACACCACCGGGGGCTGGTGCGTTTCGGGCGAGCGAGGCCTACGCACACGGCGGCATGAGCCCGCAGGAGTGCGTGACGCCGGAACTCATCGTTGAGCGGCTCAGGCCCGCGGAGACGACCTCGATCACGAACATCCGCTGGGTCGGAATGCGGTGCCGCGTGTCCGTGGGTGGCGGCGTCTCTCCACTCTTCGTG
Organism: Planctomycetia bacterium; assembly: GCA_014192425.1. NCBI lineage: Bacteria > Pseudomonadati > Planctomycetota > Planctomycetia > Planctomycetia bacterium. The sequence continues at coordinate 164,533 of BJHK01000007.1, forward strand.
GACCTGCGCACTACCGACCGCGACCCAGCCTCGACCGTCGTCGGCGGCCTGAAGCCCTACGACGCCAAGAAAGACGAGGCCGCGATGGTCGTGGCCGACGACAGCCTCGAATCGAAACCCGCCGTCGTGGTCGTGCTCAACGCCGACGGCACCGTCCTTGATCGCATGAAGACCACCATTGGAGGCAAGACATGACGCTCGTGCTCGACCGACTCGATGAAGTGGCCTCGAGCGCCTTCGACGGCTACCTCGTCCGCAAGGACCTCGTGCGGAGGTACGCCAAGGAATACCCCGTGCCCAGCTACGTCGTGGAGTTTCTGCTGGGCCGGTACTGCGCCACGACCGACCCCGAGGAGATCGAGCAGGGTCTGGGAATCGTCACCCAGCAGCTCGCCGACCGCACCGTCCGCACGGGCAACGAGGAACTCTTCAAGAGCCGCGCCAAGGAGCAGCGGCAGGTAAAACTCATCGACATCGTGCGGGCCCGGCTCGACGCCAAGAACGACTGCTACGTGGCCGAGTTGCCGAGCCTGGCCCTGCGTGACGTGCGGATCCCCGACGATCTTGTCCGCGACAACGAGCGAATGCTCACCGACGGGTTCTACGCCGAGGTGACGCTCGCCTACGACAGCGTGATCGCATCGCAGCAGGGCGGCCGGGCGTTCGGCATCGAGGCCATGCGGCCGATCCAGATGTCGAAGTCGGACGTGCTCGAGGCCCTGCAGCGCGGCCGTCGCACGTTCTCGACCGAGGAGTGGAAGAAGTTCCTGATTCGCTCGATCGGGCTGGAGCCAGACGCGCTCGACGAAAAGGCGATCCGTGTGCTGCTCCTGCGGATGGTGCCCTTCGTGGAGCGGAACTACAACCTCGTCGAACTCGGCCCCCGCGGCACCGGCAAGAGCCATCTCTTCCAGCAGATCTCTCCCTACGCCCACCTGATCTCGGGCGGCAAGGCGTCGGTGGCCAAGATGTTCGTCAACAACGCCACCGGCCAGAAGGGCCTGGTCTGCCAGTACGACGTCGTCTGCTTCGACGAGGTGTCTGGCATCTCCTTCGACCAGAAGGACGGCGTCAACATCATGAAGGGCTACATGGCCAGCGGGCAGTTCAGCCGCGGCAAAGAGAACATCCGGGCTGACGGCGGCATCGTGATGGTCGGCAACTTCGACGTGGATGTAGACCAGCAGCAGCGGATCGGGCACCTGCTCAGCCCGCTACCGCCGGAGATGCGGTCCGACACGGCGTTCATGGACCGGCTGCATGCCTTCGCGGCGGGCTGGGATTTCCCGAAACTCAAGCCCACCGACCACCTGACGAACCACTTCGGCCTTGTGAGCGACTTCCTGAGCGAATGTTGGAGCCACCTGCGGACGACGAGCCGGGCGACGGTGATGTACGAGCGGGTCCACCTCGGCGGCGCTCTTTCGGGCCGCGACATCGAGGCGGTGAGCAAGACGGTGAGCGGCCTGACGAAGCTGCTCTTCCCCGATCCCGAGATGCCGGTGCCGGACGAGGACCTGGAGTGGATGGTGCGGCTGGCGCTCGAATCCCGCCGACGGGTGAAGGAGCAACAGAAGCGGCTTCTCAAGAGCGAGTTCCGCAACACCCACTTCAGCTACGTCATGGGCGCCGAGGGCGTGGAGCAGTTCGTGGCCACGCCGGAGTTGCACAGCGACGAGGCGATCGAAAGCGACCCGTTGCCGCCGGGGCAGGTCTGGGCGGTGAGCCCGGGCGGCCCCGATTCCGAGCCGGGCCTCTACCGGATCGAGGTGACGGTAGGTCCTGGGAGCACGGTGCGGATCCTGAACCAACCGGTCCCGGCCGGATTCCGTGAGAGCGTGCGGATCGGTGAGCAGAACCTGTACACGCGGGCGAAGGAGCTGGTGGGAGACCGGGACCCCCGCGCCCACGAGTTCTCGCTCCAACTGCGGGCGATGGACGCCGACAAGAACGGCGCCGGACTGGGCCTTCCGGTGCTCGTGGCGATGTGCAGCGCCCTCCTCGGCCGCAACACCCGCGGCGGCACGATCCTGATCGGCCCTTTGAACCTGGGCGGCTCGTTCGAGTTGATCCCCAACGCCCAGCGGATCGCGGAGCTGGCGGTCGACAAGCAGGCCGGCACGGTGCTGATGCCGGTCGCCGCCCGGCGGCAGTTGGCCGACCTGCCGGACGACGTTTGGACCCGGCTGAACATCGAGTTCTACAAGGACGCCGCCGACGCGGTGTTCAAAGCCTTGGTGGAGTAGGGAGGCCGCCGTGCAAATCGACCCCATGGTGTCGCTCGCCCATGCGATTCACAGCCGGCCGCGGCGTTACGCGCTGCTGCTGGGATCGGGCGTGTCCAGGGCGGCAGGGATTCCCACCGGCTGGGAGATACTCGGCGAACTCATCGCGCGGGTGCGGAGCCTCGAAGGTGCGGATGGCGACGACGACAACGTGAAGTGGTTTACGAAGCGTTTCGGTGAGGCCCCAGACTACTCACGGGTTGTCGAGCGGCTGGGTCAGACTGAGTGGGAACGTCAAGAGATGCTTCGCGGGTTTTTCGAACCCGCTGCCGATGGCCGGGGAGCACACGACAGGAAGCCAACCGCTGCCCACCGAGCGATCGCCCGCCTCGTGAAGGGTGACTTCGTCCAAGTCATCGTGACGACGAACTTCGATCGACTAGTGGAGACGGCTTTGGTCGATGAGGGAATCCACCCGAAGGTCATCTCCTCCGAACACCAAGTCGACGGGATCGTGTCATTGGTTCACGAGAAGGTCGTCGTCTTCAAGCTTAACGGCGACTACCGGGACCCATCCATCCGAAACACCGCCGGCGAGTTGAGCAAGTATGACCCAGAAACCACACTATTTCTGAACCACATCTGCGAGTCTTACGGCCTCGTCGTGTGCGGGTGGTCGGGAGAATGGGATCTCGCTCTTCGCGTGGCTTTGGAGGCGACCAAGGCGAGGCGATTCTCGATGTTCTGGGCGAGTCGTCGCGAACCAGTGGGCCACGCCCTTTCTCTCGTGCGCACGCGAGAAGCGGAAGTCGTTCTGGGGATGGATGCCGACACGTTCTTTGATGACCTAGCCGGCAAGGTCCTCTCGCTTCAGGAAGCAGCCACCGCACATCCGAGGTCGCTTCAGATTCTTGCAGCGGAGTCCCGCCGACTCGTCCGCGTCGGGGAGGACGTGCCCCAGCTTCAGAGAACTGTACAGGCGGTTGTCGAGCGAGCCAGGGCGGCACTGGTCGAAGCGGTCCGCGTCGAGGCGCCCAAGCCTCTGCCCGCGACCGCGGACTGGATCAACTTTTCGAATCGCCAGTTGGGCGAGGTATACGCGGTGTGTATGCCGGCGGCGCGCTGGGCCGTCGGAAGGCAAGTTCCGATCCTACAGGAGGTTGTCCAGCGACTACATGAAGGCCCTGCGGTTCCGTCGAATCACGTCGTGCCTGAGGAATCGTACTGGGCAGTGCCGTCGTTTCTGGCGTTTCATATGATCGGCGCGACGATGGCGGCAGGTCGTAACTGGCCGGCGCTGTTTGAGTTTGTCGCCGGGGCGCGGGTCAAAACCAGGAATGGCTTCTCGCCGTACGTAGTCGGTCTGGATTGGGGACACGTTCAGAATCATTTCGCTGAAGCGTTCGGCTCCAGCGGGCGTGGGCCGGCCGCGAGCCGATGGCTCTTCGATCAATGGAATGCCGTTGGCACTGGCGAGGTGCCGAGCGTCCAAGATCGCGACGAAGCCTTCCTTCGGTTTGAGCTGGCTATCGCGATCACGCACCGCGCTTTGACGGTGCCACCATCGGGCATGAACGATCGGAAGGGTGTGTACATCCGCGACGATACGCCCCCTTGGATGCTGTCAGGACTCTACAATTGGAGAGCATCGTGGGGGGGAGGTGAGCGACAATTTGTGGACGAGCTACAGGAAGACCAGAGGTTCACCCTTGCCCTCCAGGAGTTCGTTTCGTCCCTGAGAGAGCCGGTGAGCGTGCAGTCGCTCTACGACTACCTTCAGTCTTGGCTTCAGCGCACCCGGCAGGGAGCTGGATGACTGAGCCTGCCTCCACCAGGTGTTGCTGAATCCCGCCCGAAAACGCGGCATATTCAGTGACCACACCCAAGCCCTCAGCCGTCCCGAAGGCTGACGGCCCTCGCCGCTGACGCCCCTCTCGCGACAGCGTTTCCCCAGTCCCTACAACTGCGCCACCGCTGCGCACCCACCCCACCGTGAAACTCCACATCCACGTGCTCGCCATCCCTCCGCCCGGCCACCCCGACAGCACACCCGACCCGCCGAACGTCTTCCACTACACGACCGGTCAGAAGCTCGACCTCATCCTCCGCTCCGGCGCCATCCTTCCCACCGCCGCCCGCGTACCCGGCAACGAAAAGCCCGTCGCATGGTTCTCCACCAGCCCTGCGTGGGAGCCTACGGCGACCAAGTGCCCCATCCCCGGCAAACTCGGCCAACTGATCACGGCCAAGGCCCAGAACGGCTTGGTCCGCATCACAGTGCCCGGTACCTGTGCTCCCTACATCTTCCCGCAGCTCCCCCTTATCGCCGGCACCAAGCCCAGCGTCTGCTTTGGCCTGCTCGTCGCCGGCCTCGAACTCGGCTCTGACCCCGACACCTGGCGATTCACCCCGCATCCCGTCCCGACGGCTCTTTTCCGGGAAGTCGAGTTCTTTGACTTCGCGAGCGACCGCTGGCTGGCCGTGGATCTCGCCGAGCTTTCCTGCCGCAACTGACCAACCTGTTTCATTCACCCCCGAGGCCTCCCCCCCTCATGACCACCACTGTTCTCGTTTCCCTGCTCGCCGCCGGGCTGGCCCTTGCGCTGGCCCGGGAGAACCGGGTTCGCCGGGCTTTCCAAGACCTGGTGCTCCGGCTCCGAGCCAAACTCCGGCAGCAGCCCCAGCAACCCTTTCCCACTCACCGCCGGAGGCGCCCATGACGTTCTCAGCAATTCTCACAACCCTGCTCGGCTGGGCCATCTGGCTCGTCAGGTCACTGCTCCTTGCGGGGCGGCCCCTGGTGACGACCATCCTTTCGATCTTCTCCCCCGCATGGCTCCTGGCGGCGCTGGGGCTCGTCTCGATGGTCCTGGCGGGGCCGGCCAAGGCGGGCTGGTTCTGGGGTCCCGATCCCAAGGTCGAGGCTGCCAATCGTGCGCTCCAGCAGGCCGCCCAGATCGCCACCGAGGCAGCCAGGACCCAAGCCAGCCAGCAGGGACAGCTCCTGGCGGCCGTGGAGGCTCTCTCCAACGAGCGCACACAGCTCGCTGGGCACCTGACGCACCTGGGCGAAATGGCTGCCCGGGACTCCGCCTGGGCCGCTGCGCTACAGGCAGCCGGGCCGGTACTCGTCACGGTGGCGGTGCTGGCCCTGGGCTGCATGGCCATCTGGCTGGTCACGCGCAGCAGCGACCAGGACGCCCGACTGGCCAGCGTGCTCGTGGATGAGATCGCCGGGATGGGCCCGGGAGTTTTCGGGCAGGCAGCGCACGACACGGCGCTCGAGGAGAAGCCAGCCGTTCACGTCACCAGCCTCGAACACAACCAGGTGGTATCCCCCCAACCAGAACCCCAGGAGATGCCCTTCTAACCATGTCCCACATCGTCGAGATCAAGACGGAGGTACGCGACGAGGTAGCCGTGAAAGCCGCCTGCGTCCGCCTCCAGATTCCCACCCCCGAACACAAGACTGTGAGGCTGTTCAACGCGACGGCTACTGGGTTGTGCGTCCAGCTCCAGGGCTGGTCGTACCCAGTGGTGGCCAATCTCGCGACCGGCCAACTCCAGTACGACAACTACCAAGGCCACTGGGGCGAGCAGAAGCACCTGAATTCGTTTCTGCAGGGCTACGCCGTCGAGAAGGCCAAGGTCGAGGCCCGGAAGAAGGGCCACTCGGTCACGGAAACCAGCCTGCAGGACGGCTCGATCAAGGTCACCGTGCGCGTGGGAGGTGCCGCCTGATGAGCACGCCCACCACCACGCCCCCCAAGACCATCGAGGTCACCGTCAGCCCCGAAGGCGCCGTGAGCATCAAGACCGCGGGCTTCGCGGGCTCTTCGTGCAGGGACGCCACCCGGGACCTCGAGCGGGCCCTGGGAGCCTCTGGAATTGAGCACCTGCTGCCGGAGTATTTCCAGCGGGCGAGCACCGGCCAGCAGCTTCAGCAGGGCTCATAGCGCTGATAGCAAGGAAAAACCTGCACGCCCCAAACGTGCGGGCCGGGGCTGGGCGGTGGCGCTGAATTCTGCGCCGCCGTCCAGCCTGTCGGCCGCTCTGTACCAGCACCCCAACCCCGGGAGCCAACCATGGCCAAAGCCAAGCACACCGAGCCCGAGCCCGTCCCCGACCCGTCCGTCCAAGAACTCCTCGCTGGTTACTTCCGGGCTGAAGAAGCCCGGCTCGAGACAGCGAAGGCGAAGCTCAAGCGTGAGATCATCCCCCGCCTCAAGAAGTGGGGCGTCGCCAAGGTGAAGTGTGAGTATTCGGGCTACGGCGACTCCGGCTGCATCAACCACATCGCCTACCTGGACGCCCACGACCAGCCCGTGAACATGGACCTGGTCCGGTCAGCCAGCGATCCCGAGATCGAACGAGTGCTCTACCAATTCCTTCCCGACGGCTTCGAGATCAACGAGGGTGGCCAGGGTGATGTCACGATCGACGTCGCGGCTGGCACCGTGAAGCTCGAGCACCAGGAGAACTACACCGAGACCCGTGACAACACCCGGGAGTTCGACCTGTAATGGCGCACCCCTACCACCATGCCGAAAGCTCCGCCAAGAAGTTCGGCGGCATTCTCGAGGAGTACCTGAGGTTCCACGAGTTTCTGGACCGCTCCAAGAGCCACATGGCCGACTTCCGGCACCGGGCCCTGAGGCACCATTCCGAGGGCATTTTCCTGCTGGAGGAGTTCTTCGGGACCACGACCGTGCTCTCGACCGGCAGGGTGCTTCCCGTGCGATTCATCGGCGAGCAGCACGTCCTCGAAGACCTGGGCAGGATCCCCACGGTCCAGGACTGGCTGGGACGCATTCAGCCCGAGAGCTGGATGCTGGGACGGGGGCAGAAGCTGGCCGAATCGCTCGACTAGTTCAGCGCGTTCGCTGCCGCTCCGCTTCGATGAATCGACTCCATTGCTCAGGCGTATCGAAAGCCAGGGGCGAATGCTTGGTGAAGTACCAACTGTTGCTCTTGGCGTTCTCCCGAAGCCACGCAACAGCCTCTTGCCACCGGTGCGTGAATCGCTGGACGAACGCTCTCGCCAGCAGATTGCCCGCAGCGACTGACCCGCCGCCCAACCCCATTTGCTCCTCAAGCGTGACCAAACCGCGAAGGAGGTCCCAGCAATCGGCTTCTGGTTGCGCAGCTACAAGTTTCTCCCATTCAGCCGCCCCAAGGTGGCCAATCTCGGCCATTCCATCCAGCCGGGCTCGCAGCTCATCCGTAAGGCCATGCCGCCCGACGTCCTTGACGTCATCAAAGGCTGGTCGCCACTCACTTTTCACGGACGCACCCCACGTTCTTGTGTTGAATCTCGAAGCCGCTAACAGGATACCCATGCCAAAGACCACCCGCACCACAACTCGACAGCCTCCGACAGCCCCACACTCCACCCTCACCACCCACCTCCGCGAACTCGTCTCCGCCTGCTTCACCGGCTTGTGGGTCCAGACAAACGAGCCCACCGAAGCCACCCGCGATCTGACCAGCCTGTGCCGTGACGAGGGCTGGCGGCTCGGCGTCTGGGACTGCGACCGGGGCATGACATTTCCGCTGGAGCCGATCCAGATGCCCGGGGTGAGCGACGCCCAGGATCCCCTCGCCGTCATCCGGGCACTGCCGCAGGTCGCCAACGGGTCCGGGACGACGCTCGTGGTCTTCGAGAGCCTGCATAGGTTCCTGGGAGCCACCGAGATCGTCCAGGCCCTCGCCCGACAGATCCACGCGGGCAAGAACAATCGATGCTTCGTGATCGTGCTCGCGCCAGTCGTCCAGATACCGCCGGAGCTGGACAAGCTCTTCACCGTCGTCGATCACGATCTGCCTGGCCGCGCTCAGCTCGAGGAGATCGCCCGCGGAGTGGCCACCCAGGACGGCGAGCTTCCTGAGGGCGATGAACTGTCCCGCGTCATCGAAGCCGCCGCCGGCCTCACCGCCAGCGAGGCCGAGAACGCCTTCAGCCTGGCCCTCGTACGGCACGGGAAGCTGGAGCCCGAGACGCTGTGGGAACTGAAGAGCCAGCAGCTCAAGAAGTCGGGGCTTGTCTCCCTTCACAGGGGCACCGAGTCATTCGACCAGCTCGGTGGCCTCGACAACCTCAAGGCATTCTGTCTGCGGGCCATGAGGCGACAGGGCGAAGGCACCGTCAGCAACCGACCCCGTGGTGTTCTGCTTCTCTCTCCTCCCGGCTGCGGCAAAAGCCAGTTCGCGAAGGCCCTCGGCAACGAAACCGGCAGGCCGACTGTGGTGCTCGATGTCGGCGCGCTACTCGGCTCGCTCGTCGGCCAGTCGGAGAGCAACGTCCGGGCGGCACTGAAGTTGGCCGATGCGATGGCTCCGTGCGTTGTCTTTTGCGATGAACTGGAAAAAGCGCTCGCGGGTTCTAGTTCATCGGGCCAGACAGACTCCGGTGTCACAGCCCGCGTGTTCGGCTCGCTGCTCACGTGGCTGAACGACCACGAGAGCGACGTCTTCTTCGTCGGCACCTGCAACGACGCCTCGAAGTTGCCGCCCGAGTTCGCCCGTGCAGAGCGTTTCGACGGCGTGTTCTTCGTGGACTTGCCGGGCCGTGACCAGAAGGACGCGATCTGGGGCATCTACACGCGGCACTACGGTCTGACCGCGAACTGCTCTCGGCCGGATGACACCAACTGGACCGGGGCCGAGATCAAGTCGTGCTGCAGGCTGGCGTCACTCTTGGACGTGCCGCTCGTTCAGGCCGCCCAGAACGTCGTACCCGTGGCTGTCACTGCGGGCGACAAGATCGAAGGGTTACGCCAGTGGGCCTCGGGTCGGTGCCTGTCGGCGGATCGGGCGGGGGTGTATTCCCATGAGCAGCAGCCGTCGCCGGGATCACGAGCGAGGCGGGTGATGCGGGAGCCGGGGGTGAATTGAGCGTTGCGGGGGCGGGTAGGCGGCGTTCTCCGGGCATGGAGGCAGTAGTAGACTTCGGGTCGGCTACTGGCCCCGAGGCCGTCTCGCCCCGCCTTTCCTTGTGACACACGCCATGAACATCCTCGCTCGCTTTTCAGTGCTCTTGGTCGCCCTCCTCGTGTCCGGCTTCTCATTCGGCTTCGCTCTCGTGAGGGCCGACGAGTTGCCCGAGGACACGAACAAGATCGAGAGCCTGACACCAGAGCAGGCGAGGAAACTGGCGAAGGAGTTTTCGGGAACGCGGGTGTGGGTTGAGTCGAAGCGCGGGAAGTACTGCTGCGACCGCTGCCTTGTCCTGAATGGCCTGAAGTCGCTGGACGCTGTAACGGCGAGTGTACTGGCAGGCTATAGCAAAGGCCCTCTTCTGCTCAACGGCCTGACGACGCTCGACGCCGAAACCGCCATGGCGCTCGCGGAGTTCCCCGACGATAGCCTGTACCTCGACGGCCTCGCCACGCTCGACGCCCGCACTGCCAAGGTGGTCGCGCAGTTCAAATGCGGATGGCTATTCCTCAACGGCCTGACCACGCTCGACGCCGACGCGGCAAAATCACTCGCGGCATTCAACGGCTACTATCTTTCCCTCGGCGGCCTGCCCGCGCTCTCTGACGAAGCGACCAAGGCACTGACGCAGCAGAATGGCTTTTCGCTGTCCCTCTACGGCCTGACCACGCTCCCCCCCAAAACCGCCAAGGCACTCGCAGCTGCTGACAAATGGGACGGCCTACTTCCCAACCTCACCGCCCTCGACTCCCCCGACTCTGTCGCCATCGCCAAAGCCCTCGCCACGCGGAAAGGCCCGCTTTACCTCCGCAACCTCAAGAAAATCTCTCCCAAGACGCTCACGGCTTTGATCCAGAAAGAAGACGTCGAAATCCCGCTCATCGAGACGCTGGAGTTGATTCAGGAACCGGATGGGAGCGTCACCGAGGACTTTTTGATCCCCGAGGGCTTCAAGCAGCAATCTCGGTAGCCCAAGAAGCCGAGTGAACCCCGACCAGCCGCGAGGCGATCCCGTCGAAGTCTCTTTTGAAGCCCGGCCGCCAACCTCCGCACCCATGCCGACCGAGTTCAGCACTCACGTCGACCTACATCGGTGCCAGTGCTGAACCGGTTCTATCTTTCTATAGTTCTTTCTCTTCTTCTTTCTGCTTCTATCTACCTATGGGGCACCCCTCGCGGCCCCATCCCTCTGCCCGATAGAAGCCCGCCGTTCGTCCGGGATTTTCGCCCCCTGACTCCGGCTCACGGTGACAGGCGGCTCCATGATCGCCTCGATGGCTGATCGGGCTTTCCAGCGCCCGAAAACCGTCACCAGCCAGAGGGATTTTCCATCCTGAGCCGCCACCGGTCTGTCAGCAGTCTTGGCGGCCGGGCCTTCCATCCAACCATCAAGGAGATCGCGCTTACCGATGTCCACCGCAACCACCACATCCCACGATACCGGCCAGACCAGTTCTCGCCGGACCACAACCCAACCCACCAACACCCCGACAACCCAACTTGAACGCTCCGCCGCCCAGAGACTCCGCACCACGATGGCCGCCGTGAAACTTGCCTTCACGTGGCTGGGCGTGCGAAAGACCCTCGCCCCAGAGCAGCGCACGACGGCGGCCCGAGCGTTCCATGCCGACCGTGAATTGCTCACGGCCAGCAAGACGATTCTCGACCTCAAACACCCCGCCTATCGTGCCGTGGCTGCCGTTCGCTCTGAGGCGTCTTCCTACTGGCGCACGGTCACGCTGCCGTTCCCCGAGGCTGGCATACGGCTCCTCCCCCAGAATTCCCTCGGCCGGTTCGCGCAAACCATGCAGACCTACCGCGAGCGACTCCAAGAAGCCGCCCGGGAACTCGCCGCCCAGTACGACACGATCAAGAGCGAATCCCAGCGGCGCCTCGGCACACTCTTCAACGCCAGCGACTACCCCACCACGCTCGACGGCCTGTTCGATCTGGAAGTCTCGTACCCGACCATCGAGCCGCCGAACTACCTCATGGCCCTGCACCCCGACGTGTACCAAGCCGAGCAGGCCCGGGTTCGTGAGCGGTTCGAGTCAGCCGTCGAACTCGCCGAGCAGGCTTTCGCCACCGAACTCCAGCGGCTCACGGCCCACCTCGCTGAACGCCTGACTGGCCTGCATGACGGCCAGCCAAAAGTTTTCAGGGATTCGGCCGTCGAGAACCTGCGGGAGTTCTTCGAGCGGTTCCGGCGGCTCAACATTCGGTCTAGTCCCGAGTTGGATTCCCTCGTCGAACAAGCCCAGCAGACGATTGCCGGAATCGAGCCGCAGACGCTTCGCGATTCCAACAGGCTCCGGCAGATGGTCGCCCGGGACTTCGAGCAGATTCAGGCCAGCGTCGGCGAACTGCTCGTCGATCGGCCCCGCAGGAACATTCTCAGGCGCGGGGGTGTTGGAGGTGCCGTATGACCAGCGACATGGAGTTGATCGTCGCCGCAGATGGAGTCGCCCGGTGCATCTACGACGAGGCACTGGACCTGCGGGAGATCGGCACGCTGAAGATCACCCGGGCGAGCCACGTGGAGCCAGACGCCGAGGGCTGCTGGTGGGCCGACATGGGGCCTCTTGATGGGCCGGTGCTGGGGCCTTATGGCAGTAGGTCAGAGGCGTTGGGGGCGGAGAGGGAGTGGCTCCGTCGCCAGCACTGATAGATTGTCGGAGTTGCACGATTCTCTTCTTAGTGGTGGTGACCCCATGCCCGTCCTCCTCCAGACCACGCTGCTCCTCATCTGCTCGAACGTCTTCATGACGTTCGCGTGGTATGCCCACCTCAAGGACCTCAACGGCAAACCGTGGTTCATCGCGGCGCTCGTCAGCTGGGGCGTCGCGCTGGCCGAGTATCTCCTCCAGGTCCCTGCAAACCGGATCGGCTACACGACGATGAATCTCGGGCAGCTCAAGATCCTGCAGGAGGTGATCGCGCTGAGCGTGTTCGTCCCGTTCGCCGTGCTCTATATGAAGCAGCCCCTGAAACTCGGCTACCTCTGGGCGGCGCTGTGCATGTGCGGGGCCGTCTACTTCGTGTTCCGCGACTCCTGACGGCGCGGTGCTCAGGGAGGGTGCGTAGCCCGGTGCATCTACGACGAGGTACTAGACCTGCGTGAGATCGGGAAGGTGCAGATCACCCGAGCGAGCCACGTCGAGCCAGATGCCAAGGGCTACTGGTGGGCCGATATGGGGCCGTCAGGAGGGCCGGTGCTGGGGCCTTACGGAAGCAGGTCGGAGGCGTTGGGGGCGGAGCGGGAGTGGCTGCGGCGATCCACGGCGTGACGTCGTGGTTCAGCGACGGGCCACGGAGCGGGCCGTCCGCTGCAACCGCTGGTGGCTGGCGCGATAACTGCTGCTCCACCCTTACTTGAAGCGGTAGACAACCTTCCAGTCCTGCTTCATGTCTACCACTGTCCAACCTCTCGACTTCGCCTCGTCGAGGCCTTTATCCAGCCGGCCGACGCTGGACTTACGGTCGTAGGCGTGTTCCCGATCACCATCCGTATGGTGGACGTAGAGCGCGAAGCGAGGACCTTGCCCAGCAGTGGTCCACTGCAGCATCTGCAGATCCCCGTCGGAGTTACCGAACGCGGCAATGGGCCGCCGGCCGATATGCCGATTGATGCCCACTGGCTTGCCGGCGTTGTCGTCAATGAAGTCGATCTCGGGCAGGCGCACAAGCACGGGCTTGCCGTCCCGCATTTCGAACTTGGTCTTGATACTGCTGCCGATCACCTGCTCAGGCGGGATGCCATAGACCTCCTCGGACCATGGGCGCATGAATTCGATGCCACCGCCGGAAACGATGAAGGTCTTGAAGCCATTTGCCTGCAAGTAGCGGAGGACTTCGAGCATCGGCTGATACACCATCTCCGTGTAGAAGCAGTTGGTCGAAGGGTGCTTTGCCGTGGATATCCACTCCTTCACGATCTCCTCGAACTCCTCGGTGGTGTTTCCCGCGTGGGTAGCCGTGACGATTTCGAGCATCGCATGCTCACCACCTGCCAGCGCGCCCTCTAGGTCGCCCTTGAGCAGCGAGGCGAAGGGTTCCTTATCCTTCCACTCAGGATGCGCCGGTACGAGCGCCTTGACACGGTCGATCGCGAAGGCGAGTTGGACATACATCGGCTGCTCTGCCCACAGCGTGCCGTCGTTATCGAAGACGGCGATCCGCTCGGATGGTGGCACGAAGTCGGGGGATTCCGACTGTGATATCTGTGCCACAAAGGCGAGGATGGACTGCTTAGCCTTGCCGTCGTTCCAGGATGGAAGCGGGTCGCTGGTCTGCGCCGCCGCCAAGCCACCGAGAACCAAGGCAACACCGAAAGCGAGAACAGTCGAGAGGCTGCGTTTCATGGACACCAATCTCTCCTTGGGCAGATGAATCTAGGCCGGTTAACTTACCCCGCTCAGCAGTGTCGGAGCACCGGCGCCCCAGCGAACCCGACGCAAGTCTCGCCGCCGCCTGCCGTTCGGTCAACTTCCGCCCGCAGGCATCCGCGCGTCCTCCGCCAAACATCGCCGGATGACGCCCCCGCTTGAGCCGTGAAGGCCGGGCTGCGTCGAGTTCACCACGCCGACCGCCCGCCTCGACTCGCCCTCTCCCGTTCACCCGTCGGCCCCTCTGGCTGCCGGGCGTGTTCCCTGTCCCGTTCCCCCTTTTCATGGAGATGCTCTGTCATGAGTGACCTCGAACTGATCGACGCCGTGGCCCAGAAGACCGGCGAAGACTCCCACGAGATCCGCCGCCGGGGCTTCATGCTTACTGGCCCCGATGACGCTGGCTCTGATCTGGACCCGGAGTGCCTGCTCGACGTGATGCTGGTCGACCTCCCGGAAACGGGCACGGTCGACTGGGACGCGTTGGGATTCGGCTGCCGTGAGCCGTTTTTCACGAGCACGCTGAAGGCTCGGAAGAAGAGTCGAGCCAAGACCAGCGTGAAGAAGCAGGCAGCCCGAGCGGCGTGACCTGCTGCTGACCGGCTCGAAGACTCCCGTGATCCCAACAAGTGACGGGCGTGGAGTGTGGTGGAGGTGCCCAAGCCTCCCTGCACCCACGCCCGTCGCTTTTTCTACGTGCCTACTTCCCCGGCAAGTCACGGTGGCGTCGAAATCAACACCGCCGTCTGGTCCTACCTGCCGAGGATGGCGGAAACGAATTCGCATCCGCCATCCCGCCCACTTCACACCCGACGCCGAACGACGGAGAAGCCCAAGGCCGCTCCGGGAACTCACTCCGGGCGAGGCGGCACGGCATGATTCTTCCGCACCTCTTCGTGGCCGTTCTCAATGAACTGGCTCACAACGTCGGCATGGGAGTGTATGAGCGATGCCACGTACGGGTCATCGGATGTCTCGACCACACGCACACCCTTGTCCGTGTCTGTGATCTCCATGCTGATCTTGTCGGCATGGCGAAAGACCTCGCGAAACAACGGGTCTCGCATGTGGATTCCGCGGCCTTCCTTCACTCTGGCGTGCATGGCAGCAACGTGCGTCTGGATGCCTGCCGTGACCTCGGGATCGTCGGATTCGGTGACGGTATCCACGCCCTTGTCGGTTCGCGTAATCGTCCGCCTGATCTTGGCTCTGTTGTCGAGTAGGAAGTGGAACCATTTCCTATCCTCGATGAACCGCGGGTCGTCCCACTGACCACGGCCACGTCCCCGCCCGAAGCCTTGTTGAGCGGGGGCAGCTTCCTGATTCACGGCGGAAGGCGGCTCCGCTGCGTGAACCACAAAACCCACGCCTGCGGTAACGAGAGCCACCACGACGTACGTCTGATTCATGTTGTGCCTTTCGGTGGTCCAGTGCGACAGCCCACGAGCGTGTCATCAACGCCATGACGACACATTATGCACACACCTTGATCTCGGCGGCCAACGGTCTGGCCTGCCTTGTGCCGCCATGCAGCACATATGGCGACTGCTTCCCCACACCGCCCACGGGACACCCCGCGGGCACACACACCTCCGTTTCCACGAAAGCGAGAATCAGGATGCTCAAACTCCACGCGGGCGTCTCGAAGAAGGTCGGCCTGCCCGGCTTCTCCAGCGCCTCGGCCAGCTGCACCATCGAGGCCGAACTCGACTCCTCCCTGCTCAACGACACCGCGGGCTTCCAGATCGTCGTCCAGCGGGCATACCAGTCATGCGAGCAGGCTGTCCAAGATGAGATCGCCAGGCTCCAGGGCCACAACGGCGCGAACAACGACGGCACCGATCACGCCACGTCCAGCCAGAACCGCATCCAGGATTTCGCGCCCTCTTCCAGCCCCGACAGCGCCCAGGCCTACTCCGCACTGCCCCACACCACGAACGGGTCACACGCGCGAAGCCAGGGCCCTTCTCGCGCATCCCAGCCGATGGTCGCCCAGGAGCCCGTCTCCGTCATCGAGGTCCGCACGGCTCCGGCCATCCAGGGCGCCACGGTCACGGCCAACCAGCGCGCCCCCGTCCAGCGCATCCCGAGCCAGCCCAGCCCCCGTCCCGCCACGGCTTCTCAGGTGAAAGCCATCAGGGCCATCGCCGCTCGCCGGAAGATCGATCTCGTCGGCCTGCTTCGGGAGCGCTTCGGCCTGACCACCGCGGACGAACTCGGCATCCGGCAGGCTTCGGCTTTGATCGACGAACTCAAGAGCGACGAGGGAACAACCAGCCCGGGCACCAACGGCCATGCGAACGGCAACGGGGCCTACGCCGTGACTGGAGGTGCCCGATGATCGCCGGCGTAGCACAGTTGCCCATCATCACGCCCTCCAGCACCAACCCGGCCAACGAGGTCGCCAAGAAGATCACCGGCCGAGACTACGTGAGCTGGTCGGCTATCTCGACGTTCCGAACCTGCCCGTTGAAATACAAGTTTCGGTACGTCGACGGCCTGCCCGAAGAGTCCGTCTCCAGTGCCCTCGTGTTCGGCACCGGGATTCATTCCGCCGTCGAGCAGCACTTCCAAGCGATACTGTCCGGCGAAGAGCAACCCGACGTCGAGCGGCTCATGTTCGCCTATCGCTCCGCATGGCTGCCGCACGATCCGGACGCGATCTCATTCGGCAGCACGGAGACTCGGGCCTCGCTGGATGCCCTGGCCTCGAAGATGCTCACGGCGTTCCTGAACAGCCCCGTGGCGAGCGTTCAGGGGCGGGTGCTGGGCGTCGAGGAGGAGATTCGCGGCATGCTGGTCGAGGGTGTGCCGGACCTCTACGGCCGGGTGGATTTGCTCACGGAAGACTCGGATTCACTGGTGATCACAGACATCAAAACGTCGCGCGGCAAATGGAGTCAGGAGCAGGTCGAGGATTCAGGTGAGCAGTTATTGCTGTATAGCCACCTTGCCTCGGAGATCGCGCCCGGGAAGAATTTGAAGACGCGATTCTTGGTCCTGACGAAAACCAAGGAGCCGGTCGTCGAGGAGCATGTCAGTGAGGTCGAGCCTGCCGCCGTGAAACGCACCTTGGCGGGCGTGGAGCGGGGCTGGCGGGCGATCGAGTCCGGGGTGTTCTATCCGGCGCCCAGCACGATGAACTGCGCGTCATGCGGCTATCGGGCGGCTTGTCGGGCGTGGGCGGGCTGACGCAGGGAGACACGGGCTGCACAGGATTGGCATGATCGCCCGGGCGGGGTACGCTCTCCCACGATTTTGGTACGCACTGAAGTGCTATCGTTGCCAACACATTCACAGCGAGAGAAGGAGATATCGATGGCCAAAGCCTTACACGTTTCCCGACAAGCCCTAATCGCCCGCGTGAATCGTCGGTTGGCGAAACAGAATGAATCGCTGCGTCGATGCCCCGAGAATCGAAGGGATTACCACACGCTCGGAGACTTCTACATCTTGGATATCTCCCGCAATGTCGTACTCGCGAAGCATGTCGATCTCCAGAAACTTGCGAAGAAACTGGGATCGCTGAAGCCCGGCGAACGGCTGTCGGGCTAGGTCAAGCTTCCGCGCCTGACGAGAAACAGGCGGCCGGGGTTGAAACACACCTCGGCCGCTTTTTCTTAGATGTCAGTGGCTGTGGTGGAACCGAGTCACTCCCTCAACCCTCGCGCCCTCGCCCACCCCCGCGCCTCCAAGTCCAGCCTCGCGTGGCCAATGGCTTCAAGCGACTTCTGGCACTCGTAGATCATCTCGTTCAGGACCCGCTCTCCCGCATCTAGGTCCGCGTGCCTGATCCCGTCGGCGTGCTGGGGGTCAAACTCGTAGTACTGCGGCATGCGACGCGCGTTGGTCTCGATCTTGGCCAGGAACTCCAGGTAGGGGGAAGCGTATTCCTTCTTCGGCCTGCCCGAGTGGTACTTCGGGTCGCCGGAGGTCATGCGCCGGATCTTGGCCGCCGTGGCAACAATCTGGCGGGCGAGGTCGGTGCTGGAAACGTTCTTCGTGTCGCTGGTCATGGGCATCCTCCTTGATGCGCTGGGTGAATCGGCCTGCTCGTATCAGGGCCGTCGGGAATCGGTACTTTCTTTCGTTGCGGGTCCCTGTGAGCGTCCGGAATCACAAGGTTCCCCATGAGCACCCGCAGGGCCGTACCAATAATTCTAGCGCGGCGGGGCTCCATTCACGGCATGGTTTTGCCTGCCCAGACGTGAATCACCGCTGAATGCCGTGCAGGACGGTGGGTGTTGCAGAACGCTCCACCGGAAAAGCATGTACCCAAAAGTTCGGGGCGTCCGTGGGGCGCGAAACGGCGCCACCAGAGCCCGAAGGAGCCGCGATGGAGGCCGCGGGTTACGTCATAGGCTGGGGCACGCGCTGGGCCTTTGGCTGCGCCCTGCCGCGCCCCCACACTGCCCAGCGCCGCCCTCACGCCGACTTCACGACGGGCACCTCAACGCCTGACGGCCCACTTCCCGAGCCCATGTCGGCCCCACGCGGCGAAGGTTGGCCCGGCGTTGCGCTCACGGGCGTCGAGCCCCCTTCAACCTTGGGCATCACGGCCGGGGCCTGACACGCGGCCATGATCGGCGCCTGCGTGGCCATGAAGGCCAGAATCCCCTCACGCAGGCCCTCGGGGAGGCTCTCAAACCATGAAATCCACCCGTAGGCAGTCGTCCGGGGCACCTTGAAGAACCGGGCCAGAGCCGCGCCGCCATAGCCCGCCCGCGTGTGCAGGTAGACGGCCAAGGTCCGCCGTTCGTTCTTGAGGACCACCTTTCGGACCGTAGCGTCGTCGGGCTTGGCGAAGTGGGCGAGCCGGTACCGGAGTTGCCGCTCAAGGATCTCCACCTCGGCTCGCATGCGGTCCCGGTCGCGGCCGTAGAGTTCGATGAGGGGCCGGAGAGATTTGCTGCCGGGGTCCTTGGTGAAGTTCAGGACCAGCGTCAGGAACTTGCTCTGCCAGTCGATCATCTGGAGCCAGTGCGCCGCGTCCACGAGCGTCACGGCATCCTCGAGCAAGACACCCCGACTCTCAGCCTCACGGAGCAGTTCGACCACGGTGTACGTGTTCTGAGCGAGAAACTCATGGCAGCGGATGAACTCCTGCTTCATGAGCGTGACCTTGTAGATCACCTCTGCGGCTTTCTCGAGGTCGGCTTGGGCCGGCATGGAGGTCGGGGGACTGGTGTCCATACGTTGAAGATAGCGCAGTTGTCGCATGCGCGCTACGGCGGCCGCACCGACTGTCGCACGCCGGGAACACCAAGCCACAGATGGAAATAGCGCCGCGACAGGACCGTCGGCGGTGGTGAACTTGCGCGCAGCTGAAGACGCGCTAGACTGCCCAGATGAGCCCCACACACCGCCGCCCCTTGTCGGTCCTGTGTTGCCACCGCGCTGCCCTCACCGGCCTCGCGGATGCCCCCAGCGTGCAGCCGCCAGCCCTACGGCGAAGCCTGGGAAATCGCCCTGGCTGGCGCGAGTTTTGGAGCGTTTTGGCAGGCCTCCGGGCGTTGTGCCCACCGGCGATGCCCGTCGTCGTCCGGGCCTCCCAGCTGTCCGAAACTGTTCTGGGCCAGTGTGTACGGCGGCGGAAGCGGTTCGTGGTGCTTCTCAACGACCAGATGGGTGAACCCCAGGCCGTCGAGGTCCTGTGCCACGAATGGGCCCACGCGCTGGCCTGGAACTACTCGCTCGACCGGCTCGCCAAGACGCCCGGACTCGACCCGGCGGAGTTCGATCGGGCGAGCCACGACGAGGCCTGGGGCTGTGCCTATTCGCGGGTCTGGAGGGCGTACCTGGACGTCATTCGGGAGGACGCATAGACACCCGGACCTACCCCTCCGGCTGCCTTGTGGATTGGTGGGCCAAGTCCGCGAGCACTCGCGCCAGGACGGCCTCCCTGGCCGCCTCCGGGATCGCCATGCCCGCGACGAGGATGACCGCCCGGGCCAGCAGTTCCACCCGATCAGGCGAAAGTGCGTCGTATCGTGCGTCGCAGCCGGACGTGACCTCCGGGTTTGCCGCGCGAGACACAGGTTGTTCGCTCGCTGTCCCCGCCATTTTCAGCCCGCCCGGCCCTCCTGGCCCGGGCGGGCTTTTTCTTGCGCGGGCCCGCCCTCCAGGCGGGCAGTCTTGCGTTGCCATCCATGGCCCCTGCCGGTTGTTTTTTTGCGCGGCCTCCTGCCGCGGGCCAGTTTTGAAAACTGGCGTGATTTCCGAAGAACACGCTGTAACCCCCTAGGCTGCAGCGGGTTCTGGCGTGTTTTGCGGCTCCGTGCATTTCGGTGCGGACGCCTGCTGCGTCGCAATTCGCGTCGCACTCCGACGAACCGGTCTGGGAACGAGGACCGTCGATGGTCTCGTCAGCGTGTGGCTCCGCTGCGATCGCCGCAGGATCCGTTTGCTCCCGGACAGGGGAGGCATGCTCGGCGGCCGCGACCGCGGGCGTACCGCCCGCCACCACGCTCTCGAAGTGGTGCTCCCGCGACATCAGGGGGTTGCCCATGCCCTGAGAGGCGGCGTTGCTGGCACGTGAAGACAGGATGTCGAAAACGCAGCCAGTATCGAGTGAACGAAGGCCGGGAAGGCCGAAGTGAACGTCCGCCGAGCGGGGCATGGGCAACCCCGAACAGTCGGAGCGTTCTGTCCACTATTGGATGCTCCCGGTAGTATCTTTAATAACTACGAGAATCCCGGCGCTCACTCACGACATTTTCACCCCGTGCCCGCTCAACCTCCCCCGCGCTACGCCCCGACCCTCGAACTCCCGCCCTCCAGCTACGTTCCTGGCCACGACCTCCCCCATCCGGTGAACGACCCCGCCGGTCATCTCTATGCCCAAGCTCGCCAAGCCCACGGACCGGTGCTTTCTCCCGACGTGCTCCTGAGCCTTCCCGCTGAGCCCCACTCCCGGCGGTGAGCCCTTGCCGCTTTCTTGGCCGAGAACACCCGGTGGCGGCATGCCCTCGACTTGTTCAATAGCGGCTACGCCTGGGAAGCTCACGAAGCCTGGGAAAGCTTCTGGAACGCTCTCGGCCGCACCACTCCTGAGGCCCAGTTCGTCCAGGGGCTCATTCACCTTGCGGCTGCGGGCGTGAAGATCCGCGAGGGCAAACCCCAGGGTGTCAGCCGGCATACCAAGCGGGCCCGGGAACTTCTTGGCGACCTGACAGCGGCAAACCCTGGCGGCGCACTCGGCCTGGCTCCCGAGAGTGTTTCAGCCGTGCTCGCCGAACTGGAGAAGTCCACCCCCGAGTGCTGGCACACCTCGCGGACGCCAGTTGTGCGGGTGTTGGATGCGCCTTTGCGGCTGGCAGAGTAGGGGAGAACTACAGGCTTGCCCATGGTTCGCCGGAGGTTGGCCGGAGGCGTGCCTGGGCGGAATTCGAAACCCTCAGGGCTGTTCGCCGTTGAATGAAGAGCCCGACGATCCAACCACGCAGAAAAGCCACCCCCACGCGGAGCCCCCAATCATGTGCCGCCGAGCCTGCATTCCCCTCGTGTCCCTCGTTTTCGTGGCTTGTTCCTGCTGCTTGGCCGTCAGTCAGCCAGCCTTTGCCGCCCCTGGGGAAGGCAACGGTAAGCGGGCTGAACGACGCCAACGAGCCCTGCAGAAGTTCGACACCAACGGCAACGGCCAGCTGGACCCGGACGAGAAACAAGCCGCCAAAGCAGCCATGCAAAACCGGCGGGACCAAGGTCAAGGCCAAGGCCCGGGCGGACAGGGGGCACGTGATCCAGAGCGCCGCCGAAAGCTCCTGGAGAAGTTCGACAGTGACGGCGATGGCAAACTCAGCGAGACCGAGCGGGCGGCAGCCAAAGAGGCCCGGGCAAAACGCGGAAAATGACTTCGAGCCGCCGCGGGCTCTCGCCAATGTCACCACCAACGAGCGCGCCAAGATACGCGCGAGGCCTGCCGGCTGCATTCTTGTGAACTGTGTGCCCAGGCGTAGCGCTGCTCTGGTGGTTTCATGGCGAACCGCTGGCTGCCGGGGTTTGCCAGAACATTCGCCGGTCGTTCGGTCTCTCGGTCGCTGGCGTGATCTCCCGTTGTGTGGGGCTCTGCAGGCTTGCCCATGGTTCGCCGGAGGTTGGCCGGAGGCGGTGGGTTGGCGGAGCAGGGGCGAGCCTAGGTACAAGTCCCTCCCGGAGCGCGTAGCGTGCGTTCTCAGGCCCGTGTGGTTCCGGCGGGTGCTTGGGGCGAAGCCAGGAGTGATGCCGGGTTTGGGTGCGTGCCAGGGCGCTCCTGCGGCGGAGCGAAAAACAGCGCCGCCGAAGAAGTGAGCCGGCGTGACTCCGTGGCCGGCCCGCCGGAAGACTGTGAGATCGCCCCCAATAGCCGCGAGCTGAAACGCGCGGCTGAAACGCCATGGAACGGCGTCAGCGACCGGGGGAAACCCTTCGGTAACTCCCCCGGCAGGGATGTTTGCGGGCTGAAAGTACGTCGGAATCCTTGATATTGGGTGCGAACCAGGCCGATTTGGAGCTGTTGTTCTGCTGACTGTGCCGAAAAACCGCACGGCGTGCCCCGAAAGCGGGCTTGTGGCGGCCAAACACGGAGTGTTCCGCGCTACGCAATACCGTCGTGCGACTTCGCGCCGGCGCGGGTGGTCGGGATTTGGTCTCACACGGGATGGGGTCTGAGGCGTGCTATTGGGGTGGCGGCCTGAGGAGGTCGCTCCGGGGCGTACGAGCCGGCGATTCTCAAGCATCGCCCAACGAGCTGCCCGCGATCGAAATCCGCAGCATCTGACGGCATTCCATGCCACAGAGCGGACGACCCGCGAGAAGAGCGGCTTCAAGGCCGGTCTGCGTTGAGGAGAAGAATCCGGCCTGGAGCGTGGACAGAACGGTCCGCGGAACCTCCACGATCGGGTCGCATCCAGCCCGATCAGCTCTGGCTGTTGCTCCTCATGATCCGCACCGCTCGGCCGACCCAGGGCCGGCGAAGGTGCCACGCACCGCGCCTGAACGCCTGCATCTTGCCCAGTTTTGGTGGCTGGCACCTTTCTCCTTTTCCGGGCCGGGCAACTGCTAGGGCACCACGGGTGCGGGCACGCGAACGACTCGGCAGCCTCGAGTGGTTTGGCAACGCCGGCGCGGATCATTCCCGCCAGTTATCGAGAAACACAGGCGGAATGTCACGTGGATCCATTTGCTCGCCGGCTTCCCGAGCGTTGCGGCGGGCGGCCAGAAAGGCTTCGTTGAAGGCTTTCGAGCCGGCCTTCGTGGTTCGCAACGTGCGAGTTACGCGACGCAACGAATTCCAGCCGACGAGACTCATCAGGCCTTTGTCGGTGACATTCGTGCGACCAAGGAGCAATTCCTCCAGCTTTGGAAAACGGGGAATTGCAGCCAGCGACTCGTCGGTCACCGGACAATCATTCAGCGTGAGCTGGTAGAGACTCACCATGTCGGCCCGGTCCTTCAAGCCGGTGCCGGTGACCCGCGTGTCGGTGAGATTCAGATAGCGGAGGTTTTCCAGCCCCGCGAGCGCCGCGATGCCGGCGTCGGTAACACCGGGATTGCGGCTCAGATCTAAATACTCAAGATTCTTCATGCCGGCCAAGGCTGAGACGTCATCGTCGTTGGCCTCAACACGTCGCACACGCAGCGACAAGACGTGCTTCACCTTCGCAACGCGCGAGAGGGTGTCGGCAAGTTTTGCCATTTTCGGCACAACCAACTCCCGGACCGATGGGCAGCGAGCCAATGCGGCCAGTGAATCGACAAACGGTTGGTCCGCCATGCCGGCCGGAACAAAACTGTATTCGTCTGCGCCAACACCATGGCCCACGCCTTGGTGAAGAGAGCCGTACTTTCGTAATTCATGCAGCGGCTCTACCTGCTGAAAGCCGACTGCCACTGCGATCACCGCACAAGCGCCTATCACCACCCAACGGCGTCTCATCTCAAGGGTTCCTCGGCTTGCTCACGGTGTCCATGCGAGTCTCGTCAACAACCCGCTTCCAAAACTGCGACGTCGTGGCCGCATCGAAGTGGAACTGGAAGGAGTGGCCCGGCCATTCACGCAAGTATGGGTCATCCAATCCCAAATCGGAGATATCGATATTCGTGCCAAAGTGATCGACTTCCTTCGTCCCGATCGGCTTTGCGCTTGCCTTGGACATGAAGGCCAAGACCTCGTAGGCCGACGGGCCGGGCAACTGCTGAGGCCCGACGGTGAGCCCTGGTGCCAAATCGGTCTCGCCATCGGGTAGCGGATTTCCTGTTGGAGTGGCGTAACTGCGGAGCAACCTCCCGTCGAGAGTGACGCGGTAAGCGAAACGACGGGCATCCGGCAACGGAATTCCGGGGGCGACGTCGCGCCAGATATCCCCGGCCGTGGGTTTGAGTCGATTGTTGCCCACCCATGCCAGATCAGCGCTCGTGGCCCGATCCACCTCGTTGAACATATTGATCCACCTGCCGGCTGCCTGGTCCGTGCCTTGCATGTAGTAGCGACCTTGTTCGCCGTCCCATCCGGCAGGCCAGAACCGATAATAATCCAATCCCGCATTGTCCGTGGCATCGGTCGCATCATCCCCATAGCCGCCTGCCGAAAGCGCACCCTGCATCGCAACATAGTTGCTCACCAGCGCCTGGCCGTTGCCGGCCGCTGTCCACTGCCGCAGAGCCTCGGCGGCCACGACGTTGCCCATGCTGTGGGCCAGCAGATGGACGGGGCCCGTAGCCTTCTTGTCGGCCAGGAAGGTCATGAGCGATCGACCCGAGCGAAAAGCCTGATACTCGCTGGCATTGTAGGTGAAGTTAAAAAACGCCAGGTCGCCCTGCAGTCTGCCCTCTTGATCCGCAAACGTCGGCCAGTCAAAGGCCGTGACGTTGCCGCGGAAGCCTTGCCAATACAGCCGCTTGAAGGCAGTCTCGGCAAAGGCCCTCTTCCAGTCGGTCTTTGGGCCGCTTGTCTGCGTGCCGTCGGTCATGTTCCAGCCATGGACGAGCACGACCGTGTCGGTGCCCGACAAAAATGGGATGCCTCGAGTGTTCCCTGAATGCAACGCCTGAGCCGCACCAAAGTGTGGCAGGTCCTGCTCCTGCGTACCGGGGACAAAATGCGTGAAGCGGTCATCACGGGCGCCGATACGGTACGGCACCTGCATGCGGGTGTAGAGGTCCTTGATGTCGCGCAGATCAAGGTCAAGCGTCTGCTTGCGGCTGGTCGTGCGGGCTGGCCCGCTCGTGCCGCCGGATTGAGGGTAGGTGACCGTCACCGTGAACTCGAGCGCTGCTCTGCCGGGTTGGCCAGAGGCCTCGAAGAGATAGCGGAACCCGTCGTCGGCAGCCGATGGCTCGAGGCTCTTGAGCACCGTCGGCGTGCGTCTGATTTCGGGTTCGGCTGCCGTGTGTGTCGCTGGGCTGTGGCCTCCCTTCACAAGCGTTGCAGCGGCCGCGACATCCCGTACGTGCGCCATCGCTTCGGCCCGCGGGCGGTTGTGAAACAGTCGGATGATGGTGTCGGCCGCGGCGAGGCTGAGGGTGTAGCGGTACGTCGGTCGAATACCCGCCGGCGGCGCACCGCCATCGGGCGCATGAATCATCAGCCCTAGGTTTTCGTCCGCCAAAAAGTGTAGCGACGCGAAGTCTTCCAGATCGCGCAGTGTGGTGATGCGGTCGTCGTCCGAGTCTTTCGTGCTGCCGGGTGAGTAGAGCGGATGTTCCAACTCGTACGGCGATCCCAGCCAGGGATCGTCGACACCTTCACTGTCATTATTCAACCAGAAAGTCAACCGCCGGTCGTGGCTATCAGCAAAGTCGATCGTGCCGTCCCGGTTTCCATCGACGCCAAGACCGACATCGACCACCGTGAACGTCACGGTCTGAGCGGCTGGAACCGGCGGTCTGACGGGACCTGGCTTGGGCAGGGTCCACAACTCCAATTTGCCTTTTCCATAGCGGGTGGCCGTCAGGCCCTCGATCCAGAAGTCGATCCGCTCACCGTTGTCGCCCGGCCCAGGACGGACCGACTTCCCCGCGGGGATTTTCCACCAGCCGGCGGGCTCTGCCTTGACTACGTCAAAACCGACCCAACTTTCGCGGGTCCACAACGTAATTTGCGTCGCGTCAAACAAAAACTGAAAGTCAAAGACATCGGAGAGGCCCGGCGTGAACGTGGCTCGGCCCGGCGTAAACTGGCTCGCGTATTCCGTGTCAATGGCACGACTATCCGAATAGTCCGGAGCGTAGCGGCGCAACCCGGGCTCGGCATCTCGCTTGGCAGGGTCGGGGTGCGGTAACAGTCGCGAAAAGTCCGAGTTTCGCCAGACGATGGCCCCGGCCCCGACATTTTTGAGGTCGACCGGTAGTTCGTCCACCGTTAGATCCGCCGCCGCCGCCGTGACTTGAATCCTGTCGCTCGATACGGCACTGCCGCCGGTGGGGGTGAGCGTGAACGCGATGTCGGCCATGGTCGCGCTCGGTGCGAAGGCCTCGATCCAGAAGGTCTGGGCCGATCCACCCGCAATCGCCGTGGACAGCCGTCCCTGCTCGAGCACGACGGCGCCGGATGCCGCAAAGACCTTTACTTTGGCTGCGGCGGTGGCATCGAAGGCGAGTGTCGCGGTGATCCCTTTCGGCACGTCCACGACCATCTCCGCGCGGCTGCCCCCCACGGGCACGATCACGCCGGGCAGGTCGGTCTTCTCCTCGATCGGGTCGTCGTCTTCGGCGATCCTGCCGTCGTTGTTACTGTCGACGTCGAGATCGACTCCCCGCGGTTCCCAGACCACCTGGTCCTGCCTGGTGGGATGTTGCAGGACGTAGAGCGAGACGGCGGGGCCGCCGGCGCTGGGCGCGGGCGTGCCAGTACCGTTCAGCCACGACTCGGCGCGGGCGACGGC